>NZ_JVPT01000072.1:0-123370 GCF_001055915.1 Corynebacterium sp. 212_CJEI
GGGTTAAGTAAAGAAAAGTGTGTCTTTTCCGGGCGTGTTGCGGTTATTTGATCCAGCCTTTTTGGATGCCGAGGTTGTGTTGGTAGCTGGTGTCGATGGCGGTGTCGTATTCTGCTGGTGCACCGATGTCATTGGTAGTGGCTGTGGTGTTGTGGGTGATCAGGTCTGTTGCTGTGGAAAGTGCGTCTTGACCCCATCGTTGGTCCCTGGCGATCTTGACCGGATCGTCAGGGACTTCTGTATGTAGATACAGCCACCAATCCATCACTGTGCGTTGATGCGGTAGTGATAGTCCGCGGTGTCTGCGGGCTAGTTCTTTTATGGGGGCGTTGATGCCACCTTCGAGGCTGTTTGTTGTTGCTGCAAGGTTGTCGGGGTCGATGGTTGTTGGTGGGGGTTGCAGGTAGGTAAACAGCAGGTCTCTGCGGTGCAGAGATAGCAATGATTGATAGGCCGCTCGGACGCGTTGGTGGGTGTAGACCTTGGTGTAGGCGCCGGTAGCAGGGTCTTTGATGGTGGTTTTCTCGTTCATCCATTCCCGGTAGGTGTGGTCGAATTCGTGCAGGTGGGCGACCCATGTGGATGCTTGGTCAAGGTCGGTGATGCGAGTGAGTTTCAGGGCTAGGCGGTAGAGGGTTTTGCCGGCATCGGTGCGGGGGTTGCTGGTGGTGTGGCGGCGGACTGTTCGTTGGGCGTGGACGAGGCAGCGTTGGATGCGTGTTGTTGGCCAGCAGTGGTGGATGGCTGATTGGGCACCTTGTCCGCCGTCTGTGACTGCGATTAGTGGTGCGGCAATGGGGCGTAGGAGTTCGGTGTAGGCGGCGGTGGTTTCGTGTCTGGCCCAGGTCCAGTTGATGACGTGGGTTTTACTGGCTGCGATCAGGAGGCATCCGGACTTTAGATAGGTCGCGTCGAGGAAGATTTGGTCATGGATGCGGAATGAGTCGATGGTGGGTGTGGGGATGATCCACCAGCACCATCGGAATCGGTGGTGCATGGTTTGCCTGGTTACGCCATGGTGTGCGGCGAAGGTGGTTAGAGATTGGGTGCCGGTGGCCCATTGGATGAACAAAGCCATGGTGGCGGTGTTTTTGTTGTGGGTTTGGGTGTTGCGGGTAAAGGAGTGTCCGCAGTGGGTGCAGCGCCAACGGGTGGTTGATTTGCTGGTGGTGCCGTTTTTCTTTGTGTTGTTGCCGCATAGTGGGCAGCTGGGGCGGTTGGTGGTCATCCTTTAATCCAACCGGTGTGCGGTTAGCACAAATGTGGCCGGAGGTGCGGGATGGTGTGGGTAATAGCTTTCGGGGAGCTATTCTTTGGTGATTTGTGGTGTGTGGTCTGGGGTTATGGTGGCATGCGGACACACTTTTCTTTACTTAACCCCCTATTGCAGCGCCGAGGTCAAGCGGAAAACAGAGTCCAGGTAGCGCTGACGAAGGGGCCGGTCATTCCATTCCTCCTGGGTGAGCAGGAAAGATTTGTCGCGGTACTCGTCGGCAAGCATGATCAGTTTGTCCACGATGGAACCGGCGGCGGAAAGAAGCGTGATCTCGTAGTTGAGGCCGAACGAGCGCATATCCAGATTGGAGGAGCCGAACATGGCCATGCGGTCGTCGATAACCATGAACTTGGAGTGCAGGACCGCAGGCGCCGGATAGCGGTAGATCTTCACGCCAGCGGTTAGCAGTGCCTGGTAGTAGGACTGCTGCGCGTGGCCGACCATGAACTGATCGGACTCTTCGTTGACGTAGAGCTGGACGTCGATGCCTCCATATGCGGCAGAGGTCAGCGCCATGAGCATGGATTCGTCGGGGACGAAGTACGGGCTGACGGCGATAATCCGCTCGTGTGCCTGGTAGATCATGTTATTGAAGACGCGCAGGTTCGGCTCCGTGCTGAAGCCCGGACCCGACGGCAGCACCTGGACAACGTTGTAGTTGTCGTTGACTTCGGTGTTGTGGAGTGAATAGTTCCTGGTGGCATCTGGGGTCTTGTATAGCTCGCTGGTCCAATCAACCGCAAAAATTGCGTCGAAGGCCAGCGCAATATCGCCCTCGAGCTCAATCCATGTGTCCACCCAGCGCCGGCCGATCTTATGATTCTTCTTCTTCTGATATTCGGGCTCAATCAAATTCTGCGAGCCCATGAATACAATGTCGCCATCAATCACTACGAGCTTGCGGTGATTACGCAGATCCAGGCGGCGCCAGGTGAGCTTCAGTAAGCTCACGGGCAGCATTGGGTGCCAGGAGATTTTAGCCTGGTCCAGGCGCTTTTTCAGCTTGTAGTAGCCGGGGTACTTCCACGAACCAATTGGATCGACCAGTACCTTGACCTCTAGTCCCCTGTCGTGCGCGCGTTCAAGAGCCTGTATGAAAGGCTCCGTGCTGGAATCCAGTGCAAAGATGTAGGACTGCACGTGGATTGATTTCTGGGCCGCATCGATGGTCTCAATCATGCGGTCAATGGAGGCGTCGTATTCGGTGAAAAGTCCCTTTTCCGCGCTGGCAATTGCCGGCATTCCCGTGAGCTGGCGCGAGAGCTTGAATACGTTGACAACGTCATCTTCTATCTCGGCATCGTCCGGTACGTCGGGCAGATGCTCGGTACGTTCCGCAATGAGCTCCTGTGCCAGTGCCTGTACCTCATGCCGACGGCCCGTAATCTGCTGCGAGCCCAGGAAGAGGAACAGAGGTAGGCCGATAAATGGAATCAGCAGAATCAGCAGCAGCCACGCCGTCGAAGCCGATGGGCTTCGGTTTTCCGGCACCCATCCAATCGCGATGAACTTAATCGTGTAGTCGAGTGCGAAAAATAGTACTTGCCACCACGTTAAGTCCTCCACCAGCCACGGGAAGGTACCCATCAACCAATCCATGCAGATGATATTACTGAAGGAATTTTCAGTACCTTTGGTCGCGGCCCCTTAGGTGCACTCTCCCCTTTTCGTGACAGCCTATTGTGACATCTGAAATTGAATACTGGTATCAATACGTAGTAAGGTTCAACTCATTGAACATCGCAAGCGTTTGGCATGTCGACTTCGAAAGGACTACCCCTCCAAATGACTGAGAAGGCTCCTACGAGCACCGAGTTCGACGTTGCCACTAACGTACTGAAGTTGATGGCCGACAAGACGCGTCTCTCGATCCTGTCGCTCCTCCGTGACGGGGAGATGACCGTCACCGCCATCGCTAGCGCGCTCGATCGCCCCGTCCCCGCGATTTCTCAGCACCTGGCGAAGTTGCGCATGGCCAATATGGTGCAGACCCGCAAGGAGGGCACGTCTAGCTTCTACTCTCAGCCCGACGAGCACCTTACCAACCTCGTGGTCAACGCTCTCCACTTCGCCGAACACACGCTCTACAGCGATCCGCCCCATCACCGCGGTCAGTAGGCGCACACGGATACGCCCGCTTTACTCGCTTTACGACGAAAACCCCGCGCCTTTCTGAACCTAGTTGGCGAGCCCGGCGTTCGATGCCCTTCCCTGGTCAAATGCCTCCATGATGCGCTGGGCGGCGAGCGTCGGTGTGAGCAGCCCCGAGCGGAGTTGTTTTTCCACCAGGGTGCTCTCTGTCTGCACAGCCTCGTTGGTGTTGAGCCGCTGCAAGAGCGTCTCGTGAACCATGGACCACATCCACTTAATCTGCTGGTTAGCGCGGTTTTCATCAAAGAGATGATTCTCGTGCATAGCCTCGACATGGTCTTCGATGGCTTGCCAGAACTTGTCGATGCCGTCGTCCTCCAATGCCGACATAGTCAGTACCGGTGGCGTCCAGACTTGGTCTGAGGAACGAACCATCTTCATGGCCGTCATCAGATCACGCGCAGCGCGCTTTGCCGGGCGCAAGTTCTTACCATCCGCCTTGTTGATAGAAATCACGTCGGCCATCTCCAGCACACCCTTCTTGATGCCCTGGAGCTGGTCACCAGCGCCGGCGAGTGCCAGAAACGCAAACGTATCCACCATCTGGGCCACCGCGACCTCGGACTGACCGACGCCGACAGTTTCGACGATGACAATGTCGTAGCCTGCGGCCTCGAGCACCACCATGGCCTCACGCGTTGCCTTGGCGACACCACCGAGTGTGCCCGCAGAGGGCGACGGACGAATGAAGGCTTCATCCGCGGCCGAGAGTCGGGACATACGGGTCTTGTCGCCCAGAATCGAACCACCGGACTTCGTCGACGACGGGTCGATGGCCAGCACTGCAACGCGGTGGCCCTCCTCGATCAGCTTCAGTCCGAGGGTTTCAATCGTGGTTGATTTACCGACGCCGGGGACGCCGGTAAGGCCGACACGCATGGCCTTGCCGGAAAATGGCAGCAACTTCACCAGTAGCTCTTGAGCCAGCACCTTATGCGCCGGAGCAGTCGACTCCAGCAGCGTGATTGCCCGGGCCAACTTAGTGCGGTTTCCAGCCCGCACGCCCTCAAAGAGGTCGTCGACATCGATCCGTCGTCGCGCACGGCGGACGACTTCGGGGGCTACAGCGGTCTTTCCCTCAACGACCGTGCCAGCGGTAGTGACGAGGGTGCCCAGGTTTTCTTCAAGATACTCGTTCATCGCTACTTCTCAATTCCGACAACGCGCTGAGCTGAACAGTCAGCCCAGCGCGGATGCGGTAGTTATTTAGGACTCTTCGTCAACGGCAAGGTCGAGGCCCAGCTCGTTAGAGAGCTTGGTCATCATGTCGATTGCCGAATCAGCGATGACAGTGCCCGGCGGGTAAATAGCCGCGGCGCCGGCATCGTAGAGTTCCTGGAAGTCGCCCGGTGGGATAACACCACCGACAACAATCATGATGTCCTCACGACCCAGTTTTGCCAGCTCATCGCGCAGGGCAGGAACGAGCGTCAGGTGTCCGGCGGCCAGCGAAGAAACACCGACGACGTGGACATCCGAGTCGACTGCCGACTTGGCGGCCTCCTCCGGAGTTTGGAACAGCGGTCCCACGTCAACGTCCATGCCGAGGTCCGCGTAGGCGGACGCGATGACCTTCTGGCCACGGTCGTGACCATCCTGGCCCATCTTGGCCAGGAAGATACGGGGACGGCGACCTTCCTGCTCTTCGAACTTATCGGCCATGGCGATGGCCTTGGAGACGTTGGACACGGCTCCCTCCTTGCCAACTTCGTCCTTGTAGACGCCGGAGAGAGTACGGATCTCGGCCTGATGGCGGCCAAAGACCTCTTCCATGGCGTCGGAGATTTCACCGATGGAGGCCATGGCGCGAGCACAGTCGACAGCGAGCTTCAAAAGGTTCTTGTCCAGGTCCCCCGGTTCACCCGGGTTACGGCAAGCGTCGGTCAGAGCGGCCAGTGCCTTCTGAACCTCTTCCTCGTCGCGCTCGGCGCGCAGGCGAGCCAGCTTGTCAATCTGCTCCTGGCGCACGCGGGAGTTCTCAACCTTGAGAACCTCGATGGCCTCGTCCTCTTCGACCTGGTACTTATTCACGCCGATGAGAGCCTGACGACCCGAGTCAATACGGGCCTGCGTACGAGCTGCAGCCTCTTCAATACGCAGCTTCGGAATGCCCTCGATGGTGGCCTGTGCCATACCGCCGGCCTCTTCGACCTCGTCGATGTGCTGGCGTGCACGCTTGACCAGCTCATTAGTCAGCCACTCGATGTAGTAGGAACCAGCCCACGGATCAACCGGACGCGTGGTGTTGGACTCCTGCTGAAGCAGCAGCTGAGTGTTACGAGCAATACGGGCTGAGAAGTCAGTCGGCAGTGCCAGAGCCTCGTCCAGTGCGTTGGTGTGCAGCGACTGGGTGTGGCCCTGTGTTGCGGCCATAGCCTCAACAGCAGTACGCGCGACGTTGTTGTAGACATCCTGAGCGGTCAGCGACCAACCAGAGGTCTGCGAGTGAGTACGCAGGGACTGGGACTTCGGGTTCTTCGGGCCAAACTTGCCAACCAGCTCGGACCAGAGGATGCGGCCTGCACGCAGCTTGGCGATCTCGGTGAAGGTGTTCATCGAGATGCCCCAGAAGAAGGACAGACGCGGAGCGAACTTATCAACTTCCAGGCCAGCGTCAATACCGGCCCGCAGGTACTCGATGCCGTCGGCAAGCGTGTAAGCGAGCTCAAGGTCGGCCGTCGCGCCCGCTTCCTGAATGTGGTAGCCGGAAATCGAAATCGAGTTGAACTTCGGCATCTTTGCCGAGGTGTACTCGAAGATCGAGGAGATGATTCGCATCGAAGGCTTCGGCGGGTAGATGTACGTGTTACGAACCATGAACTCCTTGAGAATGTCGTTCTGGATCGTACCGCGCAGCTGCTCGGTCGAAACGCCCTGCTCTTCAGCGGTGACAATGTAGAAGGCCAGAATCGGCAGCACAGCGCCGTTCATGGTCATAGACACCGAGACGCCGCCCAGGTCAATGCCCTGGAAGAGCTCACGCATGTCGTAAATCGAGTCAATTGCCACGCCGGCCATACCGACGTCGCCGGACACACGCGGGTTGTCCGAGTCGTAGCCACGGTGGGTAGCCAGGTCGAAAGCGACCGAAAGGCCCTTCTGGCCGGCCGCGAGGTTGCGGCGGTAGAAGGCATTGGACTCAGCTGCGGTGGAGAAGCCAGCGTACTGGCGAATAGTCCACGGTTGGTTGGTGTACATGGTCGGGTACGGCCCGCGCATGAATGGGGCGATACCCGGGAAAGAATCTACCGGGTGGCCCTCGGCAGCAGCGGCGTCGCGGTCAGCGCGATCGTAGACGCGCTTGACATCGATGCCCTCTGGAATGGTCCACACTTCACCAGCTTCCGCGGCAGCTGCCTTGTTGGTGGCAGCGGCTGCGTCGTCGGTGTTGCGGGAGATGTCAGCGAAATTTGGGATGGTGGTCATTACTTCCTTCACGCTCCCAGTTCGTTCAGCAGTCGGGACAGCTCCGCGACAGCATCGATGGTCATGTTCAGGTATCCGTCGGGGCGAGCGTCCTCAGCGGCATTGGCGAAGCTCTTCTCGGAGCCGGCCACCAAGACCTCCTTAGCGCCGGCGGCGCGGGCGGCCTTGACAGCGTCCTGGCCCGAGGCCTCGTACTCGCTGTCGGCTGCGCACAGCACGACAATCGGAGAGGCCTTCACTGCCTCTTCGAAACCTGCCTCGCCCGGCACAACCTGGCCGGGGTTGGCGACGGCGATACCGCCGGAAGCCAGCAGGTTGGAGGTAAAACCAGTGCGGATGTTGTGCTTGGCCAGCGGACCCAGCGGCAGCATGGCAATCAGCGGACGGTTGCCCTTTTCAGCCAGGAAGTCATCGGAGCGGTTGCGCAGCGCCTCGAAGTCGCTGGCCCAACGGCGAATCGGGTCGCCCTCCGGGCGGGCCTCAGGAGCCAGTGGGGCCTCAGCCAGGTTCGGGAACTCGTTGATGGCGGTGACCTTGGTGCGGCGGTGTGCGATGTCGGCGCGGCGCTTTTCCCAGGTAGCGTCCAGGGCGGCGCGAATATCGGCCTCCGCGGAGGCGAAACCGCCGCCGGCCTCAGTGCCGGTAAAGATCTCCCATGCCTTGTCGGCCATTTCTTCGGTCAGGTCTTCGACGAAGTAGGAGCCACCTGCTGGGTCGGCGACGTAACCAAGGTGAGACTCTTCCAGCAGCAACAGATTGGTGTTGCGAGCGATGCGAGCCTTGAAAGTCTTGGAGACGTTCGGCATGCCGCCGACAACTGCGTAATCAAACGGCAGAACCTCAACTGAGGAGGCACCGCCGACACCTGCGGCGAAGGAGGCGACAGTCACACGCAGCATGTTGACCCACGGATCGCGCTGGCTGAACATGACCGGGGCTGTCACGGCGTGCATCGGAGCGCGGCCAGCTTCAGGGGCGCCGATAACCTCAGCAACGCGGGCCCAGAGAACGCGAGCGGCGCGGAACTTCGCAATGGTGTCGAACTGGTCGTCGGTAGCGGCAAAGCGGAAAGCGATCTGGCCGAGGGCTTCTTCAGCGCTCAAGCCCGCGTCGGTCAGCGCACGCAAGTAGGCGACACCAACGGCGAGACTGTAGCCAATCTCCTGGATGTTGTTTGCACCCAGGTTGGAGAAAACAACGCCGTCGACAAGCAGGGCACGGACGTCGCCCGGCTGCTTAGCCGCCTTGACGGCCAGCTGCGTGGCCTCGTCGAGAGAAATATCGTCAATACCGGCAAAAGCGGAGGTCAGCGGAGCCGCGGAAAGCTCGACTGCGACGGCGTCCGGATTAGTCGGGTTTGCCTGCTCGATGTAGGACGTCAGTGCTTCCGCAACCTGCGCAGTCTTCTTACCGGCATGCACGGCAATCGGAGCAAGGTCGACGTAGACGTTGTTGAGCAGAGCCGGCACATCAGCGGCTTCGAGGGAGCCGGTGAAGTCCAGGCGGATGTCCGTGGTGCCGTTTTCCAGTGCAGTCAGCAGAGTCTCGTTGACGGCCTTTGGGTCAAGTGCATCCTCACCTGGGTACTGGCGACCGAAGGTTTCCCGAACGCCCCAACCGTTGGTGTTGTCCGAAGTGACCTTTGCGCCACGGACGAATGGGAACTGGCCCGGAGCTGGGCTTTCCGCGAGCTCGTCCGCGTGGGTGTAGAGCGGGCGAACATCGACACCGTCATAGGTGGTCTGAATCAGTCGTTTCCAAATATCGAGCGGTACATCTGCAACGTCTTGCTTGTGCACCCGCGCGAATACCTTGGCCACGCCCTGATACCAGGAATTCTGCAATTCCTCGAAGTTTGGTGGCAGCGTGGAAGGTGATTCGGGGGTCGTTCGGTCAGTCACGACAGACCTTCTCCCTTACATGTTCTAAGCAACGCCTCTATCAATCCATAACCGAGGAAATTCGGCTGCGACAATTTCCGAATTCTCCGCGACGGAAAGGGATTTAAAGGCGTTGGCTTCCTCCAATAGTCAATAAGAGCCACTAGTCAGACGCTAAGACTCACCCGAGTGTCCATGCACTGAACTTTTCAGCTATTTGTGCAATACCCTTACGTTCGGTTTTGTGCTGACGGGCACGTCAAGTGCTCGAGCCAAGGCATAGTGACCTTGATTCCCATCCTAGTGAAATAATGGGCAAACGCCTTTAGCCGCTGACTAGCCCTCCTCGCAGAGCCTCCAACGCGCAGGTCACACGCTTCCCCGCAATCCCCGGTAACCTCAAATGGGTGAACGTATCCGATGTGCGAATTACCCCTACACTCAAAAAGGTTCTGCTGGTGCTAGCCGTAGGTGTGGGGGTCGTCGTCACGCTGTACGTCGATGTTCCCACCGTCGCTACCATCCGGCAGTGGTCCATCGATGCCGGTGACTGGTTCCCGCTCCTCTACTTTCTCGCATACGTTGCACTGACTCAGTTCCCAATCCCCCGCACCGTATTCACTTTGGCTTCCGGAATTCTCTTCGGGCCAGTGCTCGGTTTCCTGCTGGCAATTACTGCGACGACGGTTTCTGCCCTTCTCTCCCTCTGTATTGTGCGGTTTTTGGGACGCGATTGGTTTCGCACGCACCTGACCAACCGCCGTCTTCTCAGTCTCGACCATCGGTTGGAGCAACGCGGCTGGCTCACAGTGCTCAGCTTGCGCATGATTGCTGGCGTGCCATTTTCGTTTCTCAACTACGCCTGTGGACTGTCGTCGATACGCATCGTGCCGTATATCATCGCCACTGCCCTAGGTTCGGCGCCGAACACACTCGCCGTCGTTCTGCTTGGCGACGCGCTGTTGGTCGGCTTCGACGTGCGCTTTGCGGTGGCCACGGGAATTCTGCTCGTGCTTGGCTTGCTGGGACTTCTTGCGGACGCCAAGTTCCCTGTCGTAACCGGTTCTTCGAAACGTTAAAACACCGCTTGGCGCTCTTGAGCTAGACGTGAGTTTTCGGCGAGTTGGTGTGGGGCGCCCGTGAGTGTGCGGAGGGAAGGAAAGTGTCTTAGCCCAACTGTCAAGGGGTGGGGCTAGACTAGAGCGTATGTATTCAGTCTTTGCCAGGTATCGCGGTCGATCTACTCGCAGGGCAGATCACGTTCAGGCCTCTGCGCAGGCACTTTCCGGCCTGGAAGGCGTAGGAACTGTTGAGGTTGCAGGTATCGAAGAGCTTCGCGCAGCTCCTGAAAATGCTGTGGGAGTCACCACGCTTGTGCTGGCGCTATTGGCCGCAGGTGACTGGGCGATAGGTATCGGTGTTTGTCCTCAGGACGACATTGAGCAAGCGCATCTGGCATCGAGCTCAGTCATCGGTAAGGGAGGCAGGGCCGGCACGGTAAAAACCCGCATTCGGACTAACAATCCGCGTGGTAAGGATTACTCGGAGGATATTGGTGCAGCATTCACATTGCTGCACCACGTTATCTCTCGCAGGTCCCCCGAAGGCCGCGAGGCAACTGGTTTGGTTCGCGCTGGTTATTCACAGGTAGAGGCCGCGGAAGAATTGGGAGTTTCAAAGCAGGCCGTCAATCAGCGCCTCGCAGCAGCTGGCTGGCAGGCGGAGCTGGCCGGATGGAACCTGGCCGTCCACCTGCTTCAGCGAGCTGATGAGTTATAAAAGCTTACTGCCCATTTTCTGGGGCGTAAGGGTCACGTGACCATCCTGAAAAATCTGGACGCTCGGCGGAGTGTGTACCGCCGCCTGCATTGGTATTGCCGGTGCCAGGAGCCGAGGGCAGGTCACGTTTGCCGGAAGGAACTGACGGCGCAGCCGGTGTGGCCGGCGCAGCGGGCGCAGCCGGTGTCGCAGGTTCAACCGCTGCCGGGCCGTTCTGGCCACCCAACTGTTCAGGCTGAGCGGGCTGAGCCGAATCAGCGCGGCGATTCTTCTTCCTCTCAGGGGTATTACCAGCTGCTGCAGCTACCGGATCATCAACCGGGCGGTTAGCGACCTCGTTCGCCGCGGCAACTGCACGAGCCAACTCCGGATTAGTCGACATGTCGAACCAGTTCTCGTCGCGGCCCTGCTCAGCCTCTTCCTTGGTCTCTCGGCTCACGGCCGGAGGCTCATAGCGGAAGACACCGTCGGCATCCTTCTTGCCGAAAGCCCTAGCGAAGCTCTCGAGACTGTCGCCAAACTGCGACGGAATCATCCAAACAGTATTGCCGTCCTTATTTGCCAGCTCAGGCAGCTTCTCCAGGTACTGCCAGGCAAGAATCTCAGGTGTCAACTGTGAAGCCTTAACAGCTGCGTTGACCTTCTGGATAGCGCGAGCATTACCCTGTGCCTCAAGGTAGGTAGCGGCGCGAGTACCCTCAGCGCGCAGAATGGTTGCCTGACGCTCAGCTTCAGCAGCCAGAATTGCTGCGTGCTTGTTACCTTCGGCGGCGAGAATCTGTGCCTGCTTACGGCCCTCAGCAGTTTTAATGTCGGCTTCGCGGGTACCTTCCGCAGTCAGAATCATGGCGCGCTTCTCGCGATCGGCCTTCATCTGCTTTTCCATCGACTGCTGAATCGACGGTGGCGGCTCAATGGCCTTCAGCTCCACACGAGCGATACGAAGACCCCACTTGGCAGTGGCCTCGTCCAGCTCGCCGCGCAGACGGCGGTTGATGTAGTCACGGGAAGTCAGTGTCTCTTCCAGTGTCAGGCCACCCACGACGTCGCGAAGCGTTGCGGTGGTGATCTGTTCGACGCCGAAGATGTAGTCGTCGATACCGTAAATTGCCCGATCCGGTTCGTTGACCTGGAAGGTCACGACGGTATCGATAGCCACAGTCAGGTTGTCTTCGGTGATCACTGCCTGTGGCGGGAAGGTAACCATACGCTCACGGGTATCAACCTTCTCGCGCACTCGGTCAATGATCGGGATGATGAAGTTCAGGCCGCTGTTCAGTGTCTGCGTGTATCGTCCCAGTCGCTCTACGATTGCCGCTTCACCCTGAGGAACCAGGACAATCGCTTTGAGAACCAAGGTAACAACCACGAGAATGAAAACGACGAGGATGATAAAGCCTTCCATGAGATTCCCCCGTAGCTAGAAACTGTGTGGTCAGTTATTTAATGGTCAGTAACTAAGAGTGCTCCGAGCGCCCTTTAAGTGAGTTGACTGCTCAGAGCAGCTTGTCCACTACTGCGGTATTGCCCGAAATCTCTACAATCGTGACTCTTTCCTTCGCATCGAAGGTCTGCGCAGTCAGAAGACTGCGCGCGCTCCACAACTCGCCGTTGACCTTAATCAGACCCGCTGACGAAGAAACTGGCTCGATGACCTCAGCATGACGGCCCGCTAGCAGTTCCGGACGCGACTCCAGTTCGGCGGACTTGTCCGGTTTTGCCATCTTTTTGCGCAACACAGGGCGAACTGTCAGCACAAGTGCGGCGGACACAACGGCGAAGATAACCACTGATAGCCAAAGCGGCGCTCCAAGCTGGCTCGCACCGGACGCTGCCAGTGCACCACCTCCGAGCATTAACAGTGCTAAATCTCCGACTGCGAGTTCACCGAGAACCAGTAGGAGGCTTGCTCCGAGCCAAAGGAGAGGAATCACGCCCTCACCCTACCTACTTTGCAGAACAAATGTGGGGCGAGTGGAGCCAGTATTCCGGGGTCAGTACTGCATATGTGGCTCAGTTACGAAGTCGACCAGGCGCTCAACTGCGCCAATCAAATCTGACTCCAGATCACGGTAGGTGTGTACACCTGCGTAGACACGTCGCCAGCCCTCCTTGGGGTCGTCTCCCCAGCCCAAGCGACGGCAGATTCCTGTCTTCCAGTCCTCCCCGTAGGGAACTTCCGGCCATGCCTCGATGCCTACCGACGAGGGTTTGACCGCTTGCCAGACATCGATAAACGGGTGGCCTGTGACCATCACGTGCGGGCCGAGCTGCTGAGTCATGCGGCTTTCCTTACTGCCCTCCACCAAGTGGTCTGCCAGGACTCCGACGCGGCGCTTCGGACCCGGACCAAATTCGGCCAAGCGTTCTGGAAGGTTGTCCAAGCCCTCCAGATACTCCACGACTACGCCCTCAACACGCAGATCGTGGCCCCACACCTTCTCGACGATTGCCGCGTCATGAATACCCTCGACCCAGATACGGCTGGGGAGAGCAACCTTGGCCTTGACGTTGTGGACCTTGCGCGAGCCCGATGCCGACAGATCCTGCGAGGGCTTTTTGGGTTGTGCTTTCGGACGCACCAGAGTCACAGGTTTGCCGTCGATGAGAAAACCGCGCTCGTGCATGGGAAACAGCCGAGACTTGCCGTGGCGGCCCTCCAGCCGGACGCACCAGCCGTCGAAAGTTTTCTCCAACCCGATAATGGCACCGACGAATCCGTCATAGGACGCCTCGACGACAACACCATTTTCTGCTGTCACCTCGCGTGCCGGCTGTGGGATACGGCGGCGGTGGCCACGTGCGCCAGCGAACACGTCCTGATTGCGGTACGGGTCTTGAAAGCTCATGGGTACTGAGATTAACAGCATCGGTTACGGGACCAACGACACGCTGCACTAGGATGAGCTGCACTATGCAGCGCAGTGTTCTCGACCAGGTCTGGAGTCCAACTCAGCACATCGCCCTTTGGCTGGGCGCGTGGTTGTCGGGTTTGGAAAACTACGATCATCTCCTCGACGCGCTAGACTCGCTCGGCGGACCCACGTCAGTTCCGGGGACGTTCGTGCTTGCCGACGCCACGGTTCCGAATGTCATCGATTGCGACGCTGATCTCGATCGAAGCGACATGCTCCGCCTTCTTCGAGCGGTTACTGAAGCGGGAGATTGGCACAGTGACCACCGTCCCCTCGTCCGCCTCATTCTCTCCGGGCCCGGTGATGCACCTGCACTGCCTGCGGGAACCGACGCCGCTGAAGCTGCACGCGCAGCAGGCTCGGCCATTGTGATTGCGGATGCGGAGCCGGGCTGGAACCATGTGCTCATACCAGTGACAACGCCGGTGCCAGGCCTACCGCAGTGGCATTGGTACACACTGGAAGGCCACATTCCCGAGCCGGCCTATCTCTCCCCTGGCGAGGCGGATTTACAGCTGGCAGATGCGGCGCGGGTTGCGGCTGCCACGATTGCGGCGATGCCGCGTTCACCGCTGACGTCGTCAAGCAGTGGTGCCCCGAAAGTGGATCCCCGGCTGATGGTCGGCATGCTCGATGACCACCTGGACATGGCCTTTGTGCCGGATGATGTGCCACGCCGTGCACTGGGAGTGCTCGCCAGAGCTGATCGGGTGTCGTCGATTCTGGCGGTGGCACAGGGCAGCGAGTCGGGGCACGGCAGCGCCGCGTTTGATGCGCAGCTCATCCCGCTGTGGCGGAAGATTCGGCAGGCGCGGATGAGCGCGGTGGAATACGCGATTCAGGAGTGGACTCGCTAGGGATTTGCCTTGCCCCGCGGCCCCATTGCCGCCAAAGGAATCAGTGTGGGCGGCGCTTTGCCGGGGTACAACAGGATGCGGCGCAGGGGGCGCCGTTGCAGGCCGAGCCGAGTAGCGGTTCACTTCCCAGACGGCGGGGCTTGACATCTGCGATGCGCTCTTCGATGAGCTCCACGAGCATGTCGGTGAAAGTAGCCGTCGGACCAGGCGTTGCGACCCGCTCGATGACGATGTCGTGATGAGCCATTTCATCCTGAAGCTCAGCATCCAAATCCCAGGCGACCTCAACATGATCCGAGATGAAGCCAATCGGGCACACTATTGCGGATCGGAGGCCGTTGGCGACCTTCGCTTCAACGTGGTCGACGATGTCAGGCTCCAACCACGGCACGTGCTCCGGGCCAGAGCGGGACTGCCAGACGACGTCAAAGTCGGTGATACCCACTGCGTCGGCGACGAGCCGTGCTGCTTCGTTGACCTGGCGGGAGTAAAGATTTCCGCCGAGCTCTACCGGCCCGGATGCCTTGTCCGCAGAGACCGGAATAGAGTGAGCGGTGAAAATAAGCCGGGTGTCCTCACGGCGGTCATCCGGTAGCTTGGCAAACGCCTCACGCACTGCGTCTGCATAGGCTTTTATAAAGAGCGGATGATCGTAGAAGCTCCGGATTTTCTCCATGTCAAAAGCACGGTCGCCCAGAGATTCGCGCATCCGAGCAATGTCTTCGTGATACTGGCGGCAGCCGGAGTAGCCGCCCCAGGCGCTAGTGGCGAAAACGAGCGCTCGCTTAACACCGTCATCAGCCATCTTTGCCGCGGTGTCTTCAGCCATCGGATGCCAATTGCGATTGCCGAAATAAACAGGCAAGTCATAGCCACGGCGAGTGAGCTCAGCCTTAAGGTTGGAGACAATTTCGCGGTTTAAATCGTTGAGCGGGGACTTACCGCCAAAGTGCGCGTAGTGTGCACCGACTTCGTCCAACCTCTCCGGCGGAATTCCGCGGCCGCGGGTGACATTCTCCAGGAAGGGACGCACATCGGCCATCTTTTCGGGACCGCCGAAAGACAACAGCAAAATAGCGTCAAAATTATCAGAAGACATAGCTAATCATGTTAGTAGCGCAGTCTGAGGACTCCATAAGACGACTGCTCAATGCCCCCGGCGTCTCCTGCCAATCGGGTTCCATACAAATCGCTTTACGACGGCACCCTAACCCAGCCCTACTGCGGAATTCGACGATTGGTCACAAGCAGTGAGCCCACGGTCACTAGCAGCATCGCGAAGGCTGCGATCAGATAGGGCCTCGGATTCTCGGCCCGCTTGAGTTCGTAACCGATGTCATCTTCCAGTGAGCCATAGGCATCGCGGAGCTGCTCGAGGGAACCAGCGCTGAAGAACTCACCTTTTGTTCGACGGGCGATCTCTCGCAGCGAATCGTCGTCGTTAGGCACTGGAATTAATTCGCCCTGAACCGTGATTGCGCCTTGCGCGGTACCGAACGAAATCGTGTTGACTGGCACCCCGGCCTTGGCGGCTTCGGCGGCGGCGGTATATGCGCCGCGGGGATCGTCGAGTTCTTGTGGGACGGTCTGTTTGCCGTCGGAAAGCAGCACGATTGTAGCTGGTGGGGCGCCTTCTCCCCCGCCCTGAACTGAGTCGCTGAACTGATTGATGGCATCGAGCGCGGCTGCGATGGCATCACCGGTCGCAGTCGCCTGATCTAACTCAGCAGCCTGGAGCGCTCGATTCACGGTGTCATGGTTGGTAGTCGGGCTAACAGCAGTGCGAGCGCGACCAGAGAACGTCACCAGGCCGATATTGAGGTCGTCGGGAAGGTTCTCCACGAACTCTTGGCCGGCTTCTTTAGCGGCAGTGATGCGGTCTGGCGCAACATCTGTCGCCGACATAGACAGCGAAACGTCGACCACCAGCATGACCGTCGCTCGGTTGCGGGCGACTTTGGTCTCCGAAATCGGACCAGCCAATGAAATGATGACCAGAACTAGCGACAACAGCGCACTGATAGCCACGACATGGCGCAGGCGTGCCGACGACTTATTCCCCAGTGACCCAACGATGGTGAAGTTGCCAAAGGCAATGGCACGTTGCTTTCGCTGCTTAGTGCTGATCCAATAGGCCACGGCTGCCACGAGAGGCAGAGCGAGTGCGAGCAGCCACCCTGGGTGCGCAAAAGTTGAGTTTAGGAACGTCATCGCGGTATCAGTTTCCTCACATCCAGTCGCCTAAACAGTCGCGTATAAACCAGTGGCTATAGCCGGTTAGTCGGTGGCCCAAAAGAGATAGCACTAACAAGCGGCCACTCAGACGCTAATGTTGGCCAATTTGTCGAGCAAAATCCAGTACCCAATCGGAATCCGTACGCAAGGTAATAACGCGAGCACGGCATTTGCGCAGTTCATTGATTACACGCTCGTGGTGGGCACGAGCCTGAGCTGCATACTCGGCGCGGGTCTTGTCGTTGATGTTGAGTTCAATGGTCTCGCCGGTTGCTGAATCCGCCATGACCACCGGGCCTTCGCCGGGTAAGGCTTCATCGGCTGGATCTACCAGGCGAATCGCCATAATCTCTGTCGAGGCCGAGGCAACGCGCAGCGGGCGCGCCCAATCGAGTGATCCAAGGAAATCCGAGATGACAACCAACAGCCCAGCGCGCGGAGCCTGAGTCATTACTGTGTCAATATCCGCTGCGAGGTTATGCTCAGCAGTCGCGTCAGCCAACTGCTTGAGCAGCATCAAGCTGTGGGCACGGCCCTGGCCCGCGGGCACTGGAGTGCCACCGGCGATTAATCCAGTTCGGGACCCCGGGGCGTCGTTAAGCATCGTTACTGCGCCGGCAGCGGCGGTGAGCAGATGTCGTTTGGTGGTATCGGCCAAGCCGGTGGACAGACGTGCGGCGGGTTCGGCTACAATCCAGCACTCCAGCTCGCGCTCGGCCTCGGAGGTGCGAACGTGCGGCACTCCAGTGCGGGCTGTCACTGCCCAGTTCATCTGGCGAACATCATCGCCGATAACATATTCGCGGGAGCCAACCGGCTCAGAGCCATCTCCAGTAGCGGTGGAGAGAAAGCTGCCGCGCAAAAGTCCGTTGAGCTTACGCGTAACAGTTAGCTCTAAGTACGCCAGGACGCGTGCAAGATCGTCTTCACGAGCTGACATTAGGAGGCAGTGCCCTCATCGGAGCCAGTGCTCGCGCCTTGGGGAAGGCGCACGTGAGACAACACGATGTCAATAATCCGTTCGGGAGTAACGCCATCGGCCAGGCCCTCATAGGAAAGGACCAAGCGATGACGCAGCACGTCGGGAAGCACGGAGACCACATCGTCCGGCACGACATAGTCGCGACCGGAAAACAGCGCGTGGGCGCGGGCAGCCGCGACAGCACCAAGAGTTGCACGCGGTGATGCGCCATAGGAAAGCCAGCGGTCGACATCCTTCAACTCCGCCCGCATCGGATTGCGGGTGAGTTCGATGACGGCCACGATGTAGTCAATCAGTGTGTGGTGGACAAAGACTTCGCGGGTAGCGCGCTGCAGTTCCCGAACACTCTCTGGGGTGAGAATCTGCTGCGCGACTGGAGGGGTGGCTCCCATGCGGTAGACAATCTCCCGCTCTTCCGCCGGAGTGGGGTAACCCACGAGGACCTTAAATAGGAAACGGTCCCGCTGGGCCTCCGGCAGTGGGTAGACACCCTGGTTTTCGATTGGGTTTTGCGTGGCCAGAACCAAAAACGGCTCCGGTACTGGCGTGGACTCCCCTGCGATGGACACCTGGTGCTCTGCCATGACTTCCAGCAGTGCCGACTGCACCTTCGCCGGTGCGCGGTTGATTTCATCAGCGAGCACGATATTTGACATGACCGGGCCGGGCTCGACAATGAACTCCGAGGTGTCCTGGCGGAAAATCCGGGTGCCGACAATATCTGATGGCACCAAATCCGGAGTGAACTGGATGCGGGAGTAGGACCCACCCATCACTGTGGCAAAAGTAGACACTGCCAGAGTTTTCGCAACACCCGGAACACCTTCGAGCAGGACATGACCTCCTGCGAGCATCGCGATGAAGAGCTGCTTAATCAGGTGCTCCTGGCCAACCACAACCTTCCCCAGCTCCGCGTATGCGCGCTCGAGGTCCGTGTGGTCAGTGGGCGTTGGGTAGGTCACAGAGAAACCCTTCTTTAGGTCGGTCGCCCGACCTGTAGAACACGTCGTTAGAAACTAGACGAGGCGGACAACGTTCGGTGTCATTCCGTTATAACGGACTGGCGAGATCTTAACCACAGAACCGGACTGCGGTGCCTCAATCATCTTGCCATCGCCCAGGTAGATAGCGACGTGGCCATGACCATTCGGGCCCCAGAACAGCAGGTCACCACGCTTCATCTGAGATGCCGGGTAGTGCTTTCCGCGCTGGTACTGGTAGCCGGTGTAGTGAGGCAGGTCAATGCCGACAGCGGCGTAGGCGTACAGAGTCAGGCCCGAGCAGTCGAAACCAATCTTGTTGTAGTCGCCGTGGGAGTCAGCTACTCCGCCGTCACGGATGCCCTTGGTCGGGCCGTTGGCGTTGCCGCCGCCCCATGCGTATGGGACACCGAGCTGCCCCATCGCGCGTGCGATGACAGTCTCGACCTTCTGGCTGGAAGAACCCGAGGTGCTCTGACCGGTCTCTGGATTCGTCGGCGCCACAGTCTGCGCCGGGGTGCCGCTTGACGACGAGCTGTCGGTGCTAGAAGATTCCGAGGTCTCGGTGGACTCAGAGGAGTCCGAAGATTCGGTCGTCTCAGAGGAACTGGTGGAGCCAGTGGAGCTGTTAGAACCAGTCGAGCGAGTCGAGCCCGTAGAACCAGTCGAGTCGGTAGAGTCAGTGGAACCAGTCGAGTCAGTTGAGCTAGTGGAACCAGTCGAGCCCGTAGAACCAGTGGTGCTAGAGCTTTCATCTGTGGACTCAGAAGAGGAATCCTCATCAGTCTGGTTCGACTGCGCCTCGGCGCGAGTCTTAGCTGCGGCTTCCTCAGCGGCCTTCTTGGCAGCGGCGTCTTCCGCTTCCTTGCGGGCCTGCTCGTTCTCGTAATTCTGGCGCTGGGAGTTCAGCTCGTTGACCGCGTTTCGGGCTGCATCCAAAGATGCCTTTGCGGCATCGCGATCGACCTGAGCCTGCTGGTAATCAGCTTGCTCCTTTTGAAGCTCCTCGTTTGCCTCGGAGTACGCGTTCTGAGCATCGGTGTTTCGCTGGTTTGCGGTGGCTTCCGCCTGCTGAGCCTCGTCACTCTTCTTGCGAAGCGTGGACTCCTGGTTAGCAGCCTCGGTTCGATTCTTATCCAGGGAGTCAACGGTCTGCTCTTGACGATCAGCTTCGCGACGCAAAGCGGACAGGCGGTTAATAGCCTCGGATGCATCTCGCGCACCTTCGAGAATCGAGCCGCTGGAACGTCCCTGGCGCATGATGGTGCGTGCTAGCTCGTCGAACTGCTTCTGGGCACTAGCGAGCTCAGCGCGGGAACGGTCGAGTTGGATCCGTGCCTCGTCGACCGCCTCGCGCGCACGGTTAGCGGCATCTCGAGCGTTCTCAAGGTCTACCATGGCCTTGTTGACATCCTCGCGGAGAGTGCCCATGCGTAGCTCGAGGTCAGATACCCGGCGCTCGCTGGAAGTTACCTCGGCGACCAGGGACTGCAAGTACGACTCGGCGTTAGAGGTCGCCTCGCGCGCTTGACGGATCTGGGCGTCGCTCGGATTTAGTGGTTGTGCAGCTGCGACCTGAGTGTTCGTCGCCAGAAGACCCGCCGTGATAATACCGGCAATTGGACGAGTCCAATATGATGCACGGACTTTGCGATTACTCGGCACCGCGTTACTCCTACATTTCTCCTATGGGTGCGTTCACGCCTCAGAATCGACACCAGCGACTTCCCCATCGTTGGATATCTTCCTGTTGTTGCCTCCAGGTCTTGAGTGGAACTTCGAAAAACGTCGAACCGAAACCAGAACCAAAAGCAACAGCGGCGCTCCCGCGAGTTTTTCATTGGTCAATACTGGACCCTTGAGTCCACTATTGGCATCACGAAGCACTTTACGGGTCAAAAAGCTCTAAAAAAACATAAGTAACAAAATTACCAACTGTCCCCCTCTTTGTGACCGTTTCGTTATATGTCGTGGCCTGCGGTTATGGTGAGCCCTAGGTTTCTATGTGAATTATGTCACTATTAGATGACTTATCGGCGTGCCGGAGTGTCGTGGGTCTTTACCTGGGGTACCGGACATAAGAAAAGGTCAAGCTTTAATGCTTGACCTTTGTGAAAATCGTTGACACGGTTACGGTGGCTGCAACAGTGTTATCCAATTCAGATAGTGGCTGATTTCTCTACTGCTACCAGTTTTTGGGGCATTTGCCCTGTCTTTCGCCTGGGGGTGGAAAACCGGGGACGGTGAATGTATTCAGTGAGACCGTTAGCTTCAGCGTCCGTCGTAAAGCGAACTCTTAGGCGGTTGGGCGTGTGCGTAGCCAGTAGAACGTCAGTCCGACGAAGAGTGCGACGATAACGACGCCTGCGATGAGGCTGTAAAGAGTCCACGGAACGACGTAGTTAGTGAGCTCGTGCAAATAGGCATCGAGACCCGCCGGATAGTCTCGTGGAGTCTCCATCATTGCGTGGTCGGCGCGTTCAATGGCTGCGCGGGGGAAATCGGCAGATGCGGTGGCCACATTGCCCGGTGTGCGCACGACAGTGGTGCCGCCGACTTGGTCCGCTACTTGGCGGGCAAAGGAAAAGATGTCGGTGTTCTTTTGTTCGGCGACGGGGTAAATCTTCTCGCTATCTAGGTAGATGATATTGAAATTGGGCACCCCCCGATTTGCTGCATCGTCGACAATTGGCTGGACCGCTTCTCGGAGCTGTGGGTTATTTGTCACGATGTTGTCGGTGCGTAGCTGAGCGACCACCTTCGCGACGGTTTCTTTCGCTGCCTGTGAATCTGCTGGCGTATGCATTAATTGCCTTCCGTATCGTGCTCCTGTTTTGCGTGAGAATGGTTTCCACGCGCCCCAATTTGGCGGAGATGCTGCTTCGTTTGTCCTATCTATAATGGCCTGCTCTGGATGTGAACGGGGGTAGCGTGACTCGGCGCGCCGCGAGCAATCTACATACAGAACGTTCGTACTGTTATTGTTGATGCAAGGACGGTAACGCTTCCTTAAAAACGTGTGTGTGGGCTCGTGTGCCCCGCGTCGTGATTATTGCTTTAATTGGTTGATAAGGGGCGGCGTGATCGCACCTATGCCTTGTGGAGAGCCGAAATTCGAGTGCCGGACTCTTCAGTTAAGGCGACAATTCACCCGAATAGAAATGGAGCTGACTGTGGCTGAAAGCAAAAACTCTTTCAACGCCCTGCGCAAGCTTGAGGTCGGAGACAAGTCTTATGACTACTTCGCTCTTGACGCCGTGCCGGGTATGGAGAAGCTGCCTTACTCGTTGAAGGTTCTCGGTGAGAACCTGCTGCGCAACGAAGATGGCGCCAACATCACTGAGGAGCACATCAAGGCTGTCGCCAACTGGGTTCCTTCGGCTGATCCGTCGATCGAGATTCAGTTCACCCCTGCTCGCGTTATTATGCAGGACTTCACCGGCGTCGCCTGTGTTGTTGACCTGGCTACCATGCGTGAGGCTGTTAAGACTCTCGGCGGCGACCCGGATCAGGTTAACCCGCTGAACCCGGCAGAGATGGTCATCGACCACTCGGTCATCATCGAGGCCTTCGGTAGCGAAGACGCTCTGGCTAAGAACGTCGAGATTGAATACCAGCGCAATGATGAGCGCTACAAGTTCCTCCGTTGGGGTACTGGCGCATTCTCCAACTTCCGCGTTGTTCCTCCGGGAACCGGTATTGTCCACCAGGTCAACATCGAGTACCTGGCTCGCGTTGTCTTCGAGAACAACGGCCTGGCATACCCGGACACCTGTGTTGGTACTGACTCCCACACGACCATGCAGAACGGCCTGGGCATCCTGGGCTGGGGTGTCGGTGGTATTGAGGCTGAGGCCGCAATGCTTGGCCAGCCGATCTCCATGCTCATTCCGCGCGTCGTTGGCTTCAAGCTGACTGGTGACATTCAGCCGGGCGTTACCGCAACCGACGTTGTGCTCACCGTCACCGATATGCTGCGCCAGCACGGCGTCGTCGGCAAGTTCGTAGAGTTCTACGGCGCTGGCGTCTCCAAGCTGCCGCTGGCTAACCGTGCGACCATCGGTAACATGTCGCCAGAGTTCGGTTCCACCGCTGCTATCTTCCCGATCGACGATGAGACCGTCAAGTACCTGGCCCTGACTGGCCGTGACAAGGAGACCCTGGAGCGCGTCGAGGCTTACGCCAAGGCTCAGGGCATGTGGTTGGACGAGAACACTCCGGAGGCTGAGTACTCCGAGTACCTCGAGCTGGACCTGTCCACCGTCGTTCCGTCCATCGCTGGCCCGAAGCGCCCGCAGGACCGCATCGAGTTGGCTTCCGCCAAGGAGCAGTTCCGCAAGGACCTGCACAACTACTCCGACGGCGAGATTAAGGGCGCTGTCAAGGCTTCCGCACCGACCTCCGAGCTGGCCGCAGACTACAACGAGTCCCGCGAGGGCCACGGCGAGTCCGCCGCTAACGGCGCTGAAGGTCGCCCGAGCTCCCCGATTACCGTCACTTCCCCGAAGGGCGGCGAGTACACGCTCGACCACGGTATGGTCGCTATCGCTTCCATCACCTCTTGTACCAACACCTCCAACCCGTCGGTCATGATTGGTGCTGGTCTGTTGGCACGCAAGGCAGTCGAGAAGGGTCTGCAGGCTAAGCCGTGGGTCAAGACCATTTGTGCTCCGGGCTCCCAGGTTGTTAACGGCTACTTCAAGCGTGCTGACCTGTGGAAGGACCTCGAGGCTCTGGGCTTCTACCTGTCCGGTTTCGGTTGTGCAACCTGTATCGGTAACTCCGGTCCGCTGCCGGCTGAGATTTCCTCCGCCATCAACGAGGCCGACCTGGCTGCTACCGCGGTTCTGTCCGGTAACCGTAACTTCGAAGGCCGCATCTCCCCTGACGTGAAGATGAACTACCTGGCCTCCCCGATCCTGGTTATCGCTTACTCTATCGCCGGTACCATGGACTTCGACTTCGAAACTGACGCCCTGGGTCAGGACGCAGAGGGCAACGATGTCTTCCTACGCGACATTTGGCCGTCCACCGAAGAGATCGAAGCAACCATCGAGGCCTCCATCTCCTCCGAGCTGTACGACGAGGACTACAAGGATGTCTTCGCTGGTGACGAGCGCTGGCAGAACCTGCCGACCCCGGAGGGCAAGACCTTCGCTTGGGACGACAAGTCCTCCTACATCCGCAAGGCACCGTACTTCGAGGAGATGGAAATGGAGCCGGCACCGGTTTCCGACATCAAGGGCGCTCGCGTCCTTGCTGCCCTGGGTGACTCGGTGACCACCGACCACATCTCCCCGGCTTCCTCCATTAAGCCGGGCACCCCGGCTGCTCAGTACCTCGACTCCATGGGCGTTGAGCGCAAGGACTACAACTCCCTGGGTTCCCGTCGTGGTAACCACGAGGTCATGGTGCGCGGCACTTTCGCTAACATCCGCCTGCAGAACCAGCTGCTTGACGGTGTTACCGGTGGCTACACCCGCGACTTCACCCAGGAGGGTGGCCCGCAGGCCTTCATCTACGACGCTGCCATGAACTACAAGGAGGCTGGCACTCCGCTGGTCGTCGTTGGTGGTAAGGAATACGGCACCGGTTCCTCCCGTGACTGGGCAGCTAAGGGCACCCTGCTGCTGGGCGTCAAGGCTGTTATCGCTGAGTCCTTCGAGCGTATCCACCGCTCGAACCTCATCGGCATGGGCGTTGTTCCGCTGCAGTTCCCGGAGGGTGAGTCCTGGAAGTCCCTGGGCATCGATGGCACTGAGACCTTCGACATCGCTGGTCTGGAGGAGCTGAACAACGGCTCCATCCCGAAGACCGTCAAGGTTACGGTTACCAAGGAAAACGGCGAGTCCTTCGACTTCGACGCTGTGGTCCGCATCGATACCCCTGGTGAGGCTGACTACTACCGCCACGGCGGTATTCTGCAGTACGTCCTGCGCAACATGATCAAGGGCAACTAGTTTCCCTTTGACTCGTGCGCGCTAGGGCTTGTTACAAGCAGCGCTTCTAGAGGCCGGTAGGTAGCGCTAGCCCGCGGATTCATACCCCACGGGCTAGCGCCCTGCCGGCCTCGGGTTTCTCTACCCCAACCAAAATGAGGCTTGGGAAGTATAGGAATGGCGCTGCCACGTCATGCAGTGAAACATGTCCCTGGGCGTCGCCGGCAAGAAAAGAGTTTCCTTATGCCAAAAGTGAGTAACCAGGATTTAGCTCAACGGCGGCACGAAATTCTCGACGGCGCTCGGCAGTGCTTTGCAGAATTCGGCTACGACGGCGCAACGGTCTCTCGTCTGGAGTCCGCTACCGGTAAGTCTCGCGGTGCTATTTTCCATCACTTCGGATCCAAAGAAGGTCTGTTCTTAGCATTGGCCGAAGAAGATGCCGCAAATATGGCGGAAGTCGCGGAGGCTTCCGGCTTAGTGGAAGTAATGCGTGACATCGTGGCGAACCCAGACAAGCATGGCTGGCTGGGAACTCGCCTTGAGATTGCCCGTCGCCTTCGCAGCGATCCGGAGTTTAAGGGCCAATGGTTGGGTCATCAGGATCAATTGGATGACGCTGTTGCCCACCGATTGACCCAGACATCCTCATCCGGCTCCCTACGGTCGGATTATTCGGTTCGCACGATGCAGCTTTTTCTCGAGCTGATGCTCGATGGCATCATCGTTCGTCTGGCATCTGGTCGCACTGTCGACGAATTGGATTCCGTGCTTGATTTAGTTGAAGACAGCTTACGGCGCAAGGACTAGCCACTCAGGCTAGGCCTGATAGCGTTACGTACCACCCGCTCCCCTAATACGGGAGCGGGTTTCGGCTTTCTGCCGTGCATTTACCCCGTTTGACCGGTGAAGATGCATAGATTTCACTCAATATGGACTAAGCTGTCTATTTATGAGTGTGGGTAAGTTTTTGTTGGTGGCGCTCCGCCCCGCAGATGGTGCGGGGCAAGCCGAGTACCAGGACTTTCTGGATTCCACCGGGCTTGAGCCCAGCCAGTTGGATCTGTTTACCATTGACGCTGTCGGCGCTAAGTTGCCCGACCTGACCTCCTATGACGGCGTATTCGTCGGAGGCAGCCCATTTAACATCACCGACCTTGAGCATTCGGGTTTGCAGAAGTATTCGCACGATGTGCTTTACGACGTACTTAGGAGTCCTGTCCCCGCACTGCTTATCTGCTACGGCGCTAGCTACACAGCCTTTACTTCGGGTGGTTTGGTTAACCTGCGCCACGGCGAAGTAGCGGGTTCTACCCGGGTAGAGCTCACCGAAGCCGCCACTCAAGATCCAATAGCTTCGGTGTTGCCTCCGGTTTTTTATGCGTTGACTGGCCACAAGGAATCCGTTGCGGAACTTCCCAATCACGCAACTTTGCTTGCCACAGGTCCAACCTGTCCGGTGCAGATGTACTCGATCGGACCGAATAACTGGGTTACCCAATTTCATCCGGAGATGAATGCTAACGGACTGCTCCGCAGAATGTCTTTCTACACCGACGTCGGTTACTTTGACCCGTTGGAAGTCGACGCGATTCGACTAAAGGTATCTGATGTGGACCTCCAGGCCGTCTCGTCAATCATCCCCCGATTTATGCACGTATGTACGCATGCAGCCAATCCGAGCCTGCTAGTGGTGCAGTAGTCTCCGTCCCCCTCTAGCTCCCTTTTTCACGAAATTTGTTCCCGCAAATGTCTACCTCCGCCAAGCCCTTCCTCTTGCTTTCCACACGCGGCGAAGATGCCGCAGCTCACGCTGAACATCTCTCATTTGCCAGGAGGTGTGCATTGGCGCCGGCAAAGTTGCATCAAATTCGCCTGGAACAGTCTCGTCCGGGGAATCTGAATCTAGATAACTACTCGGGCGTAATCGTTGGCGGAGGACCCTTTAACGCCTCTGATGACGATAAGAGCTATCTACAGAAGGAAGTCGAGACCTGGTTCGAGGATTTGTTGGCAGAAGTGCTCGAACGAGACTTCCCCTTCTTCGGAGCTTGTTATGGCGTCGGCCTGCTCGGTACTGCTGGCCATGGCCGTGTCTCCCGCAAGCACGGGGAGCAGGCAGCTGTAATCGAAGTAGCTGCAACTCCAGATGGCGAATCAGATCCAATTCTTGATGGTTTACCGGCCCACTTTCACGCCATCGTCGGCCACAAGGAGGCCATCGAAGAACTGCCTGGCGACGCTACGTTGTTGGCAACTGGTAAGGACTGCCCCGTACAGATGTTTCGGTTGGGCCGCAATGCATATGCGACGCAGTTTCACCCGGAATTAGATGCCAACACATTTGCCCAGCGTCTCCAGATTTACGCAAATGAGGGCTACTATTTACCAGGAACAGATCTTAAAGCGGTGTCGGCCGCGCGACAGTTGGATGTTGCTCGAAGTGGGCGTATTCTTCAGAATTTCGCTCGGCTCCATACCGCATGTAGAGACTAATTAGTTTTATCTAGTGGCAATAAGCAAAAGGAATGTGATTGTCGCATGGAGAGGTGGAATCCCGATTCGGCACTTGCCGGACAGTCACCATCAATTGAAATGTCTGTGCTGCGATCCGGCGCGATTATTATTGCCGTCACCGGCTTTTTGTGGCAGGTTGAATCGGCTGTTCGTTCTGTCCCCTTTGAAAACTTTCTGAGCCACTGGTTCCCTTTTGCATCACTGCTCATATTCATTCTCAGCGATATGTTGCTGATTTGGGCTGTGATTAATAATACGCGGCGAGGCCTTATTACCGCACTGCGTGTGCCGATGTACATCATGTTGGTTTTCCTGATGTTGGTTTCAACCTATTGGGATCTCCCTCATAACCTCGTTGGAAATGCGCTCTGGTATAGCCCATTTTCAGGTTTAGCCCTCGCTGCATTTGCTCTGACAGTGCCACTCCACATCAGTTTGTCCGTGATGGTATTTGTTCCCGGACTTATTGCGGTCATTAATTCGTGGTTGCTGGGACACACTTTTTGGCTCGACATGTTGTCGGATGTTGGTTTCAATCTCATCAACACTTTTCCATTTGTGATTATTGCAGGCTCTGCACAACCCGTCGCAAGGCTTATTGACTTCACCTACGAGAACTCTCGGAAGGTCAATGAGAGAGCGGAGCGTATGCGTGTCCGCGGCGAGGCGATGAGCAGCTTCAACGCCTATGTCCATGACTATGTATTGGCCGCACTGTCTGCAATCGGTAAGGGCTCTAAGATTGACTTCTCGCTAGACGAGCAGACTGGGCTGTTTTTCTCGCCTCGGCAAACAGTAAGCGGTAGAACTTTTGCTGAGGCTGTACGGGCGCAATTGATGTCGGTGAGCCCCGACATTTCGGTAACGCTAGACACCAGCGAAGAAGGCGGTCCAGTTCGGCTGCCAGGAGAAGTTGCTAACACGTTCCTATTAGCCGCAACCGAGGTGGCAAATAATGCCAAGCGTCACGCAGGTGCCGCAGCGGAAAAGAAATGCCACATTCGTGTTGCCTCGGGAGAGGTGTCCATTGATTTTCGTGACGATGGCACCGGGTTCGACCCCGAGGGAATTGACCCGCATCGTGCAGGTATCCGGTTGAGCGTTAAAGGGCGAATGGAGGCCCTTCGCGGTGGAGATGCTCTCGTTAATTCAAAGCCTGGGAAAGGTACTCAGGTTATTCTCAAATGGCACGGTAATACCTCTCCTGTGGAAGAGGAAGATGTAGTCGATTCCTCCGCTCACACGACATCGCTGTATGACCTCATGGGAATGTCAATTGTTTTTTCCTGGCAGTTCTACGGCGCGATCGTCGGCGTGTTGTTCATGGTTCTAGTCAGTAATGGACAATTATTTACCGCGGCCGGGCAAATCAGTCTGGCATTAGCGATCGGCCTTCTCGGGCTGATTATGTATGGCCGCCATTCACAATTGCCGTTAGCCCGTGCAATCGTAACTGGTGTCGCGATCGTTGTATTAGCTGTGGTGGGGCTCTACCAGCCCATTCCAAATAATTTGGAATGGTCGTATTTCTGGCACTTTAGCTTAATTTCTTTTGCATCTGCATTGCTCGCCATCCGCGGCCGCCCCTGGGTTGCGCTGAATTCAGTGCTCGGTGGCGCGATCATGGTGGAGCTTCTCAAGTTCTTCCCCTTTGCCCCCTCGGATACGACCCACATCAGTATCTCTGGAGTTGACCTGTTAGTTCGCTCCGTGATGTTGGTCGCGGGAATTTTGACGTCCATCATGGTCCGCTTTTTTATGCGCACCGTTCCGCAGTCTATTCAGGATTATAATCGTGCGCTGTACGCTGCCGGGGCCGCCAAAGAGTACGAAATTAGCAGCCAGAGTAACTACGAATGGCTGCAGCGCCGGGTCGGCCCCATTTTTAGCGCCGCTGCAGTTTTGGAAGAACCGACCCCGCGACTGCAGTTGCGTGCGCGGCTTACAGAGCAGCTTCTCCGAGACGTCCTACGTTCGCCGCATCTAAATGTTGGGTCCCTTCACCAAGCTGTTTGGGACGCCCGCGCAAGAGGTGTTCATGTCCGGCTCCTCGATGACCGCAATCACACGCAGGCCGTTTCCGATAGCACCGATGTGCGCCGTATTCCGCTTGTCGACGACGATTCCGCGGTGGCCAAGTTGATGCCGAACTTCCTCGAAGCAATCGATAACGCCGAAGAAGGATCGGTAACGATTCGCCTATTGCCCCCGGGCAGACGTGCATTTGCATCTATTTCTGATGACAATGGAGTGCAAAGGTTTGATGAAGCCGGTGAGAGGATAGTGATGTCACGTGACTAGGGAGAATATTGCGGGAATGAGCAATGCTTCCATCGACGTCTCGGCTGCAATTGACTCCGACAACATCGGAGATTACAGCGTGCAGTCGGATCGTTTGCTTCGCGTTGCTGCGATTGATGATCATGCCTTGACTCTGCAGGGGCTCGAAACCCTGCTTTCTGCAGAGCCAGACTTTGAGCTCGTCGGCTGTTATCAAACTGTGCCGGAGCTACTGGCCGATGTGGGCACCGATGACCGCCTGGATGTGGTCGTGCTGGATCTACGGCTGGCGGATAATTCAGATCCAGCGCAGAACGTTCTGTCGCTGGAATTGGTTACCGATCACGTGCTCATCCTCTCGTCAGCTGAAAGCCCATACCTTGTCCGAAAGGCAGTGCGTACCGGAGTGATGGGGGTTGTGCAAAAATCGGAAACCCCGGAGACAATCGTGTCTGCAGTACGGCTGGCGGCACTTGGCAAGGGTGCGCTGACTACAGAATGGGCATCGGTAGTTGACTCTGATCCCCTGCTCGACTCTGTCGATTTGTCAGAACGCCAGCGTGAGGTACTGGAGCTTTACGCCTCCGGTGAGTCGACGAAGCGAGTCGCGTCGATGACAGGGCTGACACCGAACACCGTGTTGGACTACTTGGGTCGTATTCGAGCCAAGTATGCGGCAGCTGGCCGGGCCGAGAACAGCCTTAACAAGTCGGAGATGTATAGGCTCGCTCAGCAGGACGGTTACCTGCCAGGGCCAATGGATCCGTCTTAAGCCAGCTCGACGATTTCCATGTAGTCGTCGCTCCAGAGGTCTTCGGTGCCGTCGGGAAGCACGATGACGCGCTCGGGCTCTAGCGCCTTGACCGCACCTGGATCGTGGGTAACCAGAACGACGGCCCCGGTGTAAGTGCGAAGTGCATCGAGAACCTGTTCGCGGGACTGCGGGTCGAGGTTGTTAGTGGGCTCGTCGAGAAGCAGGACGTTTGCGCGGGAGCTAACCAGCGTCGCCAGCGCCAGACGCGTCTTCTCACCACCGGAGAGGGTTCCCGCTGGCTGCTGCAGCTTGTCGCCGGAGAACATAAAGGCACCGAGCAGGCTCCGCAGCTCCGGCTCGTTGACGTCAGGGCAGGCGTAGACGGTGTTTTCCCAGACAGTCTTGTCCGGATCAATCGTGTCGTGCTCCTGGGCGAAGTAGCCGATGCGCAGGCCGTGGCCGGAGACAATGCCGCCTTCGCCATCGGTGCGCTCCACACCGGCGAGTAGCTTCAGCAGCGTCGTCTTACCAGCACCATTGAAGCCGAGGACAACCACGCGGGAACCCTTGTCAATCGCAAGATCAACACCGGCGAAGACCTCCAACGAGCCATACATCTTGGTCAGTCCCGTGGCGTTGAGCGGAGTCTTGCCACAGGGGGCCGGCTCTGGGAAGGAAATGTGGGCGACTTTATCCTCGACGCGGACCTCGTCGAGACTGTCCATCATGCGCTCAGCACGAGCCACCATCTGCTTGGCCGCACGAGCCTTCGTCGCCTTCGCGCCTAGCTTCTCGGCCTGCTTGCGCAGTGCGCTGGCCTTCTTCTCCGCGTTAGCGAATTCACGGCGACGTCGAGCCTCATCGGTCGCGCGTGCCGACAGGTAGTTCTTCCAGCCCATGTTGTACACATCAGCTTCGGCGCGCACCGCATCGAGGAACCAGACTTTGTTACACACGGCCTCGAGCAGCTCGACATCGTGCGAAATCATGATCAAGCCGCCCTCATGCTTACTGAGGAATTCGCGCAGCCAGGTAATCGAATCCGCATCGAGGTGGTTCGTCGGCTCGTCGAGAAGCAGCGTCGTGGCGGACTTGCCCGAGCCTTCGGTAGCGGCGAAGAGAATCTGAGCAAGCTCGACGCGGCGGCGCTGACCACCCGAAAGCGTCTTCAGCGGCTGGTCGAGTACGCGCTCCGGCAACCCCAGCGCGTCGCAAATGCGGGCTGCCTCGGCGTTCGCCTCGTAGCCGCCGAGGTCGTGGTAGCGCTCCTCGAGACGCGAAAACTTCCGAATCGCCGCATCGCGTTTCGTGTCGGTGGTCGCGGTCTCCATGATCTCCTGTTGGCGATCCATGCTGCGGCGGATTTGGTCAAGACCTCGCGCCGACAGCACACGGTCGCGGGCGGAGATGTCGATGTTGCCCTCGCGCGAGTCCTGTGGCAGGTAACCAATCGAGCCAGAGCGCACTACTGAACCGCCGTAGGGTTCAGTTTCACCGGAGAGAATACGCATAGTCGTCGTTTTGCCAGCACCATTTCGCCCGACGAGTCCAATCCGGTCTCCCGGCTGGACGCGCAGCTGCTCACCCGGCGCAGTGAGCAGGGTACGGGCGCCGACTCGGACTTCAAGGTCATGGGTCACAATCACGAACGAGTAGCCTACCAGTTATGACTTCATTTCCCGTGACCGCCTCCGTCGTCGGCCTCGGGCCCGCCGGAAGAATCGCCGCCCACCGTGCATCCGCTCGCGGCTGGGATGTCACCGCTTATGACCCAGCCGGTGGCACACTGCCCTCGACGATTGGTCTCTGGTGCGACCAACTCCCCGACTGGTTGCCCAGCGACTTCCTCGCCGCCACCTTTCAACCCAGCGTCATTCTTGCCGACGGCACCGAACGTCAGCTCGCCCGCAACTACGGCGTTGTTAACAAGGACTGCCTGCAAGAACTTGGCGGTTTCCACATCGAACGCCGCGCACTCACCGATTCCGAAACCACGGGTACTGACATCACAATTGTCACCACCGGGCGCACGCACGCCGCAGTCGGGCGAGGTGGGCAGGTACGGCAGCTCGCCATCGGGCACATCTTTTCGCTTGACGACGTCCCCAGCGCCCACCGCCGCGCAGTCCTCATGGACTTCACTCCGGCTGAACCGGTTGACCCAGCGGCAGAGCCGGCTAGTTTCTCCTATCGCATTTTCTTGGATGACAGGACCTTCCTCATTGAAGAGACCATTCTCGCTACTCCGACTCCTATGGTTGACGGGTATCGTGGCGAAGCCGGTGCTGCAGTCCGGATCGGCGGTGAGGCCGATGACTCCGCACTTTTAGCGCTGTTGCGTAGACGCCAAAGTGCACGGTTGAAGTCCCTGGGGCTTTCGGAAGATCTGGCCATCGATGAAGAAGTGGTGTCCTTTCCCCTACTGGCAAACTTTCCCTCTCGCCGCGGTAACTTCACGCACAGTGGACCATCCATGGGCACTCTCTTCGGCTTTGCTGGTGGTTGGATGCATCCTGCCACTGGTTACTCGGTGGGTTCGGTTATCGAAGATGTCGACCGCTTCTTGGCCGATATGGAAAAGAAGGGAAGCCGGACGCTGGGGACGTCGTTAAGCATGCGATTGCAGCGATGGCTACGCGAACGTGGACTCGCGGCGCTGCTGGGGTTCGATGCACGACAGACGGGTGCGTTTTTTCGGGCGTTCTTTTCGTTGCCGGAAAAGGACGTGTTTGCCTATTTGATAGGGACATCCCCACTGACGACGCTTCGCGCTATGGCGAAAGTGGCCGTGCCTTTGCTGAAAATGAGTCCGCGTACGTGCGGAAAGCTCATCGCAGGGTTTGTGCGGGGACCTGGGAGATGGAGAACTCGTTGACCGGGAGCATATACATCAGCCGATTTGTGGGGTGATACCAACAATTAAAGCGGTGTGGTTTTTGCATTCACCGGAGTACAAACGCTTATGATAAATGAATGACTTCGACGCAATCTGAGGAGACTTCCTCACAAAACCATAAGCTTCAGCGCAGGCTGAGAGCTCGCCACCTGAACATGATTGCCATTGGTGGTGCCATTGGTACGGGCCTGTTTGTTGCCTCCGGTGCGACCATTTCGCAGGCCGGTCCAGGCGGTGCGCTTATCGCTTACGCTCTTATCGGCATCATGGTGTGGCTGGTTATGCAGTCTCTCGGCGAGATGGCCGCTTACCTGCCGGTGCCCGGTTCCTTCCAGGAGTACGGTCGCCGATACGTCTCAGAATCCTTCGGCTTTGCCATGGGCTGGAACTACTGGTTTAACTGGGCGATTACTGTGGCCGCAGAGCTCGTCGCTGCTGCGCTGGTGATGCGCTATTGGTTCCCGGATGTGCCTTCAATCATCTGGTCCGCGCTCTTCCTCGCGATTCTATTCGGGCTGAACGCCCTGTCCGCACGTGCATTCGGCGAGGGTGAGTTCTGGTTTGCGACCATCAAGGTCATTACCGTCATCGTCTTCCTCGTTCTTGGTGTCGGCATGATTTTCGGTATCTTGGGCGGCTCCTCCCCCGGCTTCGAAAACTGGACCACGGGCGACGCCCCATTCGTCAATGGCGGAATGGGACTGTTGGCTGTCTTCGTTGTAGCTGGATACTCCTTCCAGGGCACCGAGATGGTTGGCGTAGCAGCAGGTGAGGCTGAAGATCCTGAGCGTACGATTCCCCGCGCGATTCGCACTATCTTCTGGCGTATCCTGCTGTTCTACATCGGTGCCATCGCTGTTATTGGTTTCCTTATTGCGTACACGGACCCGAATCTTCTGAATGCCGCCGAGGACAATATTTCCATTTCACCGTTCACCCTGGTCTTTGAACGCGCAGGTATCGCGATTGCCGCTGGCCTGATGAACGCCGTTATTCTGACTTCGGTGTTGTCCGCGGGTAACTCCGGTATGTATGTGTCCACTCGTATGCTGTTTTCCCTGGCCCGTCAGGGACACGCTCCGCGTTACTTTGGCAAGCTTTCCGGGCACGGCGTTCCGCTGCGCGCTCTGATTGCCACCGCTGTGATCGGTATGGCTGGCTTCATTACTTCATTGGTAGGCGATGGCGTGGCGTACACCTTCTTGTTGACACTTTCTGCGCTCGCGGGCTTTATCACCTGGTTTGGTATCTCTTTCAGCCACTACCGCTTCCGCAAGTGTCTGAAGGCCCAGAATATCCCGTTGGATTCGCTTCCCTACAAGGCGAACTTTTTCCCCGCCGGTGCTGTGCTGGCACTGATTATGTGCTTCTTTGTGGTGGCCGGACAGGCACTTGATCCGATTCGCACTGGCGAGAATATCTTCGCTATCCTCACTCCGTACCTGGGTATCCCGGTCTTCGTCCTGCTGTGGTTTATCCATAAGAAGGTCACGGGCTCCAAGCTCGTTGACCCGGCCACCGCAGACATGACTCGCGAATAGCTGCGAAGAGCTGTGAATAGATGCGAGTAGCTATGCATCTCGCATCTAACTCTCACAACTTGGATTAGCAGTCGAAGACAATAGCGACCCCGCTTGGCACTTTTCAGTGCCAGGTGGGGTCGTTTTTAACTCCGAGTCGGACAGCTTGAAAAAATTGCGGGGATGCTCGTGTGAATACGGGCTGCAGATGTGAAACTGTGCAATTTTATGACGCTTTCAGGCCATTTTTTGAGCCATTTTTGACATAAATGCAGTCAGTAACTCGCATCGCCCTACCGATCCCGGCCATAAACGCAGTCAGCAACTCAAAAAACAAACGAAAAAGTGCCTAGCTGAACGAGCCAGGAGCTCGTCGCCAAGCACTTTTAGCGTAGCGGTTCCCTAATCACCGCTGTCACTGATCATCTAGACCGAGAAACCGAGAGCGCGCATCTGCTCGCGGCCGTCCTCAGTGATCATGTGTGGGCCCCATGCCGGGGACCAGACCCAGTTGAGGCGGAAGTCGCGGATACCCTCGACCTTCATAACCTCGGAGGCAGTCTGGTCGGTGAGCATATCGGTCAGCGGGCAGGCCGGGGACGTGAGTGTCATGAAGATAGCGGCAATGTCGCCTTCTTCAATCCAGATGTCATATACCAGGCCCAGGTCCACGACGTTGACTCCAAGTTCCGGGTCAACAACCTCGTACATTGCCTCTTCAACCTGGATAGCCAGCTTGTTATCGGCTTCGGTCTGCTCCGGTGCCGGCGGGACGGTGATGGACTCGTACGCATCCCCCTCATCAATGGGAGCACCAGTAGTCATGGTGTCCTCGTCGACAGCATCAGGCTGTGCGGGCGAGGTGGCGTCATTAGCGATTGGTTCAGTCATGGCGATGGCCTTCCTCGTCATTGGTAACGGTTACAGTCGCGGTACCAACGCCGTTGCCTTCAGCAGCGTTGGCCAGGGCCTCAGCGGTTGCGGCCTGGAAAGCTTTCCATCCGAGAAGTGCGCACTTCACGCGGGCGGGGTACTTAGAAACTCCAGCGAAGGCAATCCCATCGCCGATAATGTCCTCATCGCCCTCAATCTTGCCTCGGGACGTGACCATCTTCTCGAACTCGGCAAGCTTGGCCATGGCCTCGTCGACAGTCTTGCCGACAATCTCCTCAGCCATAACTGAGGTGGAGGCTTGCGAGATAGAACAGCCCACGGCGTCATAGGAGACGTCATTGACGACGGTGAGGTCGTCGTTCAGAGTGACGCGAAGCGTGAGTTCATCGCCACACGACGGGTTGACGTGATGCACTTCCGTATTGAAAGGCTCCCGCAAACCCGCATGCTGCGGATGCTTGTAGTGATCCAGGATAACTTCCTGGTACATCTGCTCGAGCTTCATGTCCTTCTCCTTTCTTAAAGCTACGGGGTGACACCGAAGAACTTCTGTGCATGGCGCACTGCGTCGGCAAGCGCCTGAACGTCCTCTTCCGTGTTGTAGATGTAGAAGGATGCCCGGGCGGTCGACTGGGCGTTGAGGATTTGGTGAATTGGCCACGCGCAATGGTGACCGACGCGGATGCACACGCCCTGGTCGTCTAAAACCTGGCCAAGATCGTGCGGGTGAATGCCCTCGACCTTGAAGGAGACTGCAGAGCCACGCTGTTCTGGAGTAGTCGGCCCGATGATGGTCACGCCGTCAATTTCCTGCAGCTTCTCCAGTGCGAGCGCGGTCAGGTGGTGCTCATGAGCAGCCACCTTATCCATACCAATGGAATCCAGGTACTTCACCGCAGCCCCCAGACCGACGACCTGGGAAGTCATCATGGTACCCGCCTCGAAGCGCTGCGGAGGCGCCGCGAAGGTGGTCTTCTCCATGGTGACGACCTCAATCATCGAACCACCAGTGAGGAACGGCGGCAGTGCCTCGAGCAGTTCCCGGCGACCGTAGAGCGCGCCGACCCCGTTGGGGCCGAGCATCTTGTGGCCGGAGAACGCCAGGAAGTCCACATCGAGATCTTTGACGTCGACAGGCATATGCGGCACCGACTGGCAGGCATCGAGGACTACCAGCGCACCGACCTCGCGTGCACGGCGCACCATCTCCTTCACATCGGTGACTGCACCGGTGACGTTTGACTGGTGGGTAAAGGCCACTACCTTGGTCTTCTCGCTGAGCTCCAGCGAGTCCACGTCAATGCGGCCGTCCTCAGTCACGCCATACCAACGAAGTGTCGCACCGGTGCGGCGAGCCAGCTCCTGCCACGGCACCAAGTTCGCGTGATGCTCCAGCTCGGTGACGACAATCTCGTCACCTTCGCCGACCTGGTACTGACCTGCGCGGTCGTCGCCAAGCACGAATGCCACTGTGTTCAACGCTTCGGTGGCGTTCTTGGTGAAGACTAGCTCGTCATAGTCGGCGCCGATGAAGCCAGCGATGGCTTCGCGGGCATCTTCGTAGGCGTCCGTGGCCTCCTCAGCGATCTCGTAAGCGCCGCGGTGCACCGGTGCATTGTGGTGGGTTAGGAACTCCACCTCAGCATCGATGACTTGCTTGGGGCGCTGCGAGGTCGCTCCGGAGTCCAGGTAGACCAGCCGCTTTCCGTCACGGACAGTGCGCGACAGAATCGGAAAGTCCTCGCGGAGTGATGGGGTGAGTAGTTCGGCGTTAGGCATTGATGTACTTCTCGTAGCCGTGCTCTTCCAGCTCGTCTGCAAGCTCCGGGCCACCGGAGGTGATGAAGCGACCATCGTGGAAGACGTGGACGAAGTCCGGCTTCACGTAGTTCAGGATGCGCTGGTAGTGAGTAATGATCAGAATGCCGCCGTCGTTTTCGTCCTGGTAGCGGTTAATGCCGTCAGAGACAACGCGCAGAGCGTCGACGTCCAGGCCGGAGTCGGTCTCGTCCAGGATGGCGAACTTCGGCTTCAGCAGGTCGAGCTGCAGAATCTCGTGACGCTTCTTCTCGCCACCGGAGAAGCCCTCGTTGACGGAGCGCTCGGAGAACGACGAATCGATCTCCAGGTCAGCCATTGCCTCACGGACCTCCTTGACCCAGTGACGCAGCTTCGGTGCCTCGCCACGGACAGCGGTCGCTGCAGAGCGCAGGAAGTTGGACATGGACACGCCGGTGACCTCGACCGGGTACTGCATTGCCAGGAAGAGGCCAGCGCGAGCACGCTCGTCGACGCTCATCTCCAGCACGTTTTCGCCGTCGAGGAGAATCTCGCCCTCGGTGACTTCGTAACGCGGGTGACCTGCGATGGTGTAGCTCAGGGTGGACTTACCAGAGCCGTTCGGCCCCATCACAGCGTGGGTTTCGCCGGATTTAATCGTCAGGTTGACGCCCTTCAAAATCTCCTTGGGCTCGGCGGACTCGTCGGTCGGCAGCACCTGCGCGTGGAGGTTACGGATTTCCAAAGTGCTCATAGTGAAATCTTTTCCTTTAATCGGTGTAAGTGGCCTGTCCCCCGGCACTTCCGGGGTGACAGGACGGAAAGGGTGAGAAAGAAGATAAGCGGTTAGAAGCCAGCGGTGTTGAGCTCTTCGTCAACGAGCTTTTCAAGCTTCTCGCGAACGGACTCGACCGGAATCAGGTTGATGACCTCGCTGAAGAAGCCGCGAACCACCAGACGGCGAGCGGCCAGCTCCGGAATACCACGCGAGAGCAGGTAGAAGAGCTGTTCCTCGTCGAAGCGGCCGACGGTGGCAGCGTGACCAGCACCGGCAATCTCACCGGTTTCAATCTCCAGGTTCGGAACTGCGTCGGCACGCGCGCCTTCGGTGAGCAGCAGGTTGCGGTTGAGCTCGTAGGTGTCGGTGCCAGTAGCTTCTGCACGAATGAGCACGTCTCCCACCCACGCGGTGCGGGCCTCACGATGAGCGACATTCGGCTCGCCCTGCAGCGCGCCCTTGTACATCACGTTGGAGCGGCAGTTCGGCACAGCGTGGTCGACCAGCATGCGGTTTTCAAAGTACTGACCGGCATCGGCGAAGTACACGCCCAGCAGATCGACGTCGCCGCCGGGTGCCGTGAAAGCAACGCGCGGAACGATACGGACAACCTCGCCGCCAAACGTTGCGACAGTGTGGCGCAGCGTAGCATCCCGGCCGACACGAACGTGGTGCGCCGAACCATGAACGGCATCTTCGTTCCAGTTCACCATGGTCACGACGCCCAGCTTGGCGCCGTCGCCGATTACGAACTCGATGTTGTCCGCGAACGTGCCACTGCCTCGGTAGTTAATGACGCAGACGGCCTCGGCATGGGACTGCACGTCAATGACAATGTGGCCGTAGGACACCTTGTCCTCGCCCGGACCATCGATGTCGATGACGACAGGCTCCTTGGACACCGAGTTCTTCGCGAAGGTCACGATGTGCGCATCGTCGAAGTTGGAGTACGCCTGTGCTGCCACGCGGTCCGTTGGGGCGCCGGCGCGACCAAGGCGCTCGTCGTCACGCTTGACGACGTCCACAGCGACGCCATCCTGACCAGCAGTCTCGACCGAAATTGAGGCTGCAACCGGCTCTGCTGCGGTGCCGTTGTGGAGACCGCGGAGCTTACGCAGCGGCGTGAACTTCCACTCTTCATCCTTGCCATGCGGCACGGCGAAGTCCTCCACGTTGAAGGATGAGAAAACGTCGCCCTTGTTCGCCAGCACGCGACGGCTATGAGCAGCCTGGTTTTCGTTGTTAATCGTCGTAGTCATTGGTATTAACCGACCGAACCTTCCATCTGCAGTTCAATGAGGCGGTTGAGCTCGAGGGCGTATTCCATCGGGAGCTCCTTGGCGATGGGCTCGACAAAGCCGCGCACGACCATGGCCATTGCATCTTCTTCTTCGATGCCGCGACTCATCAGGTAGAAAAGCTGATCGTCAGAGACCTTGGAAACCGTTGCCTCGTGGCCGAGGGTGACGTCGTCCTCGCGGACATCCACGTATGGGTACGTGTCCGAACGTGAAATCGTGTCCACCAGGAGTGCGTCACACTCGACGTTGGAGTGCGAGTGCTTGGCACCCTTGTTGACCTGCACCAGACCGCGGTAGGCAGCGCGGCCACCGTTGCGGGCCACGGACTTGGACACGATGTTGGAGCTCGTGTGCGGAGCCATGTGCACCATCTTGGCGCCGGTGTCCTGGAACTGGCCCTCGCCAGCCATAGCCACGGACAGCACCTCGCCCTTGGCATGCGGACCGGTCATCCACACTGCCGGGTACTTCATGGTGACCTTGGAACCGATGTTGCCGTCAATCCACTCCATGGTTGCGCCCTCTTCGCACTTGGTGCGCTTGGTAACCAGGTTGTAGACGTTGTTCGACCAGTTCTGGATCGTGGTGTAGCGGCAGCGGCCACCCTTCTTCACGATGATCTCCACAACAGCCGAGTGCAGCGAGTCGGACTTGTAAATCGGAGCGGTACAGCCCTCGACGTAGTGCACGTAGGCATCTTCGTCGACAATAATGAGCGTGCGCTCGAACTGTCCCATGTTTTCCGTGTTGATACGGAAGTATGCCTGCAGCGGGATGTCCACGTGGACGCCCTTCGGCACGTAAATGAAGGAGCCGCCGGACCAGACTGCGGTGTTAAGAGCGGAGAACTTGTTGTCACCGGACGGAATGACGGTGCCGAAGTACTCCTTAAACAGCTCCGGGTGCTCCTTGAGAGCGGTGTCGGTGTCCAGGAAGATAACGCCCTGGGCCTCCAGATCCTCGCGAATCTGGTGGTAGACAACCTCAGACTCGTACTGAGCGGCGACACCTGCGACCAGGCGCTGCTTCTCAGCCTCCGGAATGCCGAGCTTGTCGTAGGTGTTCTTAATATCCTCCGGCAGGTCTTCCCAGGTCTGGGCCTGCTTCTCGGTGGAGCGAACGAAGTACTTAATGTTGTCGAAGTCGATGCCCGACAAATCCGCGCCCCAGGTGGGCAGCGGCTTGCGGTCGAAGATTTCCAAAGCCTTCAAGCGACGTTCAAGCATCCACTCCGGCTCGTTCTTCTTAGCCGAAATATCGCGAACGACCGCTTCAGACAGGCCACGCTTCGCGGAAGCGCCAGCGGTATCCGGGTCGTGCCAACCGAACTGGTAGGCACCAATGGACTCGATAATCTCTTCGTCAGTCTGCGGAGTGGCAGCCTTCGTGGATTCAGCCACGTCGGTGGAGTTCTCATGGGCGAGGGTCATTCTCCGCTCCTTTCTTGTGGCGATTCAGTAAGTGTCTTTGTTACGGGAGTGAGTGGGATATTCGTAGTGCAGATACCGTTTCCATCAGCGATAGTCGCCAACGGTTGGGTGTGCTGACCTAATAATTTACTAACGGCTTCATGCTCCGCCGCGCAGAGCTCCGGAAACTCGGAGGCTACGTGGCTAATTGGGCAATGGTGCTGGCAAATTTGCACGCCGCCAGTGTTCTGGTTGATAGTTGCCGCGTACCCGGCCCGTCGGAAAGCATCGACGACGGCCTCTACGACCTCTTCCTTCTCTGCGTCCTGCCCCACTGGGGTGACGCCGAGCAGAATGTCATCAATGCGCTGACGGGCAAACTGGGCAACTGCCTGCTCACCACCGGCCTTGCGCAGTGCGGTCAGAGCTGCACTGGCAAGATCGTCGTAAGCGTGCCCGAATCTAGCGCGGCCCCGATCTGTCAGGCGATAGGACTTTGCTGGCCTGCCTCGGCCCCGGGGGCCGGTGCTGGGTGCCGGAGCGGTTTCGGCAAGACCTTCGTCCACCAGAATGTCAATATGACGGCGGACGCCTGCAGCGGATAGTCCCAGGGTGTCTGCGATAAAAGTCGCGGACGCCGGGTTGTGTTCCAGAAGCAATTGGAGAATGCGCTTGCGCGTATCACCATCATTGACTGTCGGCTTCCGATCTGCCATGACTGGTGAGTCACCTCCTGCGATTGGACTGCTGGATAATAATGGGTGTCTAGGTGGCTCAGCGAGGCAAGTATCCCACTTGCGCCGCTGGTGTATTAGACAACATAATTGTGTCGTAATTGGGCCACAATGTCCAACGCATTTAAATATCAATGCAACGTCGCTGATTAGAACGCCCTTTCGGCGTGTCGAATCGTCTACTATGTGACTTTGTGAAAACTAACCGACCTACCCCGCGCCGCTCGTCCGCCTTCGACGACGCTCTCGGGGTGCGTGACGCCATTCCGAAAATTGGTCTGGCCGGTTCTAGGTCGGCAACCCTCCACCAGGGCTCAGAACAGCCGCTCCAACACCGCATCAATTACCGCGAACTCAGACGCTTCACCTGGCTGCGTTGGCTGGGTGCTCTCGGTGCGATCTTTATTATGGTCGCTGGGATTGGCGCAGGCGCGACACCGGTGGTTGGAAATGAGTTTTGGGGTACACCACTTGGGCTAATCCTCGGTCGAATGTTGGTGGCAACGACAATCGTCACCTTCGTGGGCATTGGCATGTTAGTCACAGCCTGGTTGGGTGTCGGCGCTTTCGTTCTGGCCGGTGCGCGGACTCGCGTCACCGCAGTGACTACTCCGATGCTCATACGCACCTACGCGGCATGGGTATTGCCCTTGATGTTTACCGCTCCCCTGTTTACGCAGGATATCTATTCCTATTTGGCGCAGGCTGCAATTGTGGAGCGGGGTATGGATCCCTACCTCGCAGGACCTGTTGACCTATTGGGAGCCAACGACCCACTTGCCCGATCGGTGCCATTGATTTGGTCGCACTCGCCGAGCCCATACGGTCCCACGGCCCTCGCAGTGGCATGGGGTATCGCCAAGATAACCAGCGACGGGGTCATCGCTTCCGTCTTTCTGCATCGACTTGTCGCCATTGTTTCGCTTCTCGTGGTGTCCTGGGCGCTGGTGCAGCTTGGTCGCCGCTGCGGCGTTAGCTCTCAGTTCACCCTCTGGCTGGGCACGCTCAATCCGTTGGTATTGCTGCACCTGGTGGGCGGTATCCACAATGAGGCCCTGCTGCTGGCTCTCCTGCTCGTTGGTCTCGAACTGTGTCTGCGAGCTATCCACGGCCCTGCGCAATCGATGGTGCCCGATGAGCTGCCAGAACCCGGACCGATCGGACACGAGAACCAAAGCCGAGGTAGATCGTGGGCGCTGTATGCAGGCGGTATCGTGCTCATCAGCCTTGCCGGAATGGTCAAAGTCACCGGTTTCGTGGCGCTCGGCTTTGCCGGCATGTGGCTGGCCCGAAAGTTTGGCAGCACTTGGAAGGCCGTTGCTTTTTCCGCGGTAGTGACGGGCGCAATAACCGTCGTCACGGCAGTCGTTGTTTCCTTAGGAACTGGTCTGGGCTTTGGTTGGATCACCGCGCAGGGTGGCGCCGCAACGGTGCGCAGTTGGATGTCGTTGACTACCCTGCTCGGGATCATCGCTGGTTTCTTCGGCAGGCTTCTGGGGCTCGGCGATATCAGCGACAGTGCTTTGCTGTTTACCCGCGGCATTGGCGTAGTGCTGGTGGCTGCCTGGCTCCTGCGCATGCTGTTAGCGACGTTCCGTGGGCGCATTCACCCGCTCGGCGGCTACGGCCTCGCGATGTTCGCTCTAGTAATCCTCTTCCCCGTCGTGCACCCCTGGTACCTGCTATGGGCCATCGTGCCCCTGTCCGCTTGGGCCAACCGGGTACAATTTCGCATTGCCGTGGTTCTGTACTCGGCAATTTTCAGTTTTGTAGTACTACCACGCGGCCTGGGGTTGCCTCCGGGCACCGTCGCTCAGATTTACCTACTGGCGTTGGTATTCTTCGTCGCAGTCATGTTCGTCATCTTGGCGTACTCGACGCGATCTAAGGTATTTCGCCTTCATTAAAACTGTGAGATTAGACTGACTAACCGTGAATAACGCTGCCAATTCTCCTGCTCTGCGCCTTGAGAACGTAACGAAGAAATTCGATGACGTTGAGGCTGTATCAGACCTTTCGCTTTCCCTGGATCGAGGTAGGGTTCTTGCGCTCCTCGGCCCCAACGGCGCTGGTAAGACCACAACCGTTGAAATGTGTGAGGGCTTCATCAAGCCGGATGAAGGGCGAATTCGCATTCTCGATCTCGACCCGGTCACTCAAACCACAGCACTGCGCAGCCGCATTGGCATCATGCTCCAGGGCGGAGGTGCCTACCCCGGTGTTCGCGTTGGCGAAATGCTGAACCTCGTTGCCAGTTACTCCGCAAACCCGCTGGACACTGATTGGCTCCTTGAAATCGTTGGCCTAGAACGCCATCGTAAGACGAACTACCGCAGGCTCTCTGGCGGTCAGCAGCAGCGACTGTCGCTCGCATGTGCCCTGGTCGGACGTCCGGAGCTTGTGTTCCTCGACGAGCCGACAGCAGGCCTCGATGCTCAGTCCCGTCTAGCCGTCTGGGATCTCATCTCGTCGCTGCGCCGTGATGGGGTCACCGTGGTCCTGACAACGCACCTCATGGACGAGGCCGAATCGCTTGCCGACGACGTTGCGATTATCGACCGGGGCCATTTAGTTGTGGCCGGTACCACCGAGGAGATCACTAGCGCAGGCGCATCGGCTCTCCAGGGAACGTCGTCAAGCACTGCTATGAAGATCAGCGTTCGAGGCAGCCTTGACTTCGAAGAGGTCAACCGCAACTTCAGCGAGTCCGGTCTTCCACAGCGTCTGCAGCGTTCTGGCGGTGGAGAGTTTTCCCTGATTGGTGAGGCTTCACCGCGCGCCTTGACTGTCTTGGCGCAGAGTTGCGAGCAGCAAGAGGTGTTGATCACCTCGTTGAATAGGGCGACGCAATCGCTTGAAGATGTCTTCTTGCAGATCACTGGAACGGAGATGAGGAGCTAATGACTACCGCACCGAGGGCCGATGCTTCCCGCTTTGCAAAGGGCACTTTCGCCCCAGCGCCACAGCGTTCGGACATGGCGAAGTTGGTCATGTCGCAGGCGTGGTTGGAAACGAAGCTCTTCTGGCGACATGGTGAGCAAATGCTCCTCACCATCATTATCCCGTTGGCGATGCTCATCGGCCTGGTGATGGTGCCGGTGTTGGAGCTCGATGATCCGCTCGAGCGTATCTTCCCCATGGTGCTGGCGATTTCCGTCATGTCTGCAGGGTTTACCGGACAGGCAATTGCCGTGGGCTTTGACCGCCGTTACGGAGCCCTGAAGCGCATCGGCGCCTCAGGCGTGCCACCCTGGGGCATTATCGCAGGCAAGATTGTGTCGGTCTGCACCACCGTCACGTTGCAGTACGTACTGTTTAGTCTCGTGGGGCTCGCCCTTGGCGCAGAGCTGTCGATTGGCGGCTGGCTGCTGGCTTATGTGGGGATGCTTCTGGGAACGTTCGTCTTTACCTCATTGGGCTTGCTCATGGGCGGTACGTTGGGAGCCGAGCTAATCCTAGGTCTGGCCAACCTGATCTGGTTCATCCTCATTGGTGCTACTACGTATGTGGCCGTTGCGCCATCGTTAGATGACATCAGCTCTGTACTGCTACACCTCTTGCCGTCCGTCGCGCTTACCGACGTGATCTCCGCGGCATTGGCCATGTCCGTCCATTGGTCAGCTGTCGGGGTGCTGATTGTGTGGGGTGTCCTTGGCGCTGCACTGGCGGCTCGCTGGTTCCGTTTTGATATGCCGAATGACTAGGAATCTATCGGGGAGTCTGCATAGAAAAGCGCAGCCCAACGCAGGGGTTTCGCTTATTACCATTTTCCGCCAGCATGGGTAGAATTTCTTAATGTGAATACTGCAGATCGAAGTTCGCCCCTATCGTTTTTGCCGCTGACACCAATCGGGCGCCAGAAGCTCTATGCCCTGCTGGTTTTGATTGCACAGGCGGCAATTGCGGTAACCGGTTCTATCGTCCGTGTTACTGGTTCAGGTCTCGGTTGTGCTTCGTGGCCTGAATGTCACCCAGGCAGCTTCGTTCCTGTCGCGGGGGAAGCAGAAATGCTCCATCAGATTATTGAGTTTGGCAACCGGCTGCTCACCTTTGTGCTGGTTGCTCTGACACTTCTGCTCTTTCTTTCGGTTATGCGTGTCGGTCGCCGTCAGGAAATCAAGTTGCTGGCCTTCCTCAACGGTCTCGGCGTTATCGTCCAGGCTGTTATCGGCGGTATCTCCGTTTGGGTTGACCTGAAGTGGTACGCCGTAGCGCTGCACTTCCTGCCTTCGATGATTCTGGTCTGGCTCGCTGGCATGCTTTTCGTCAAGATTTCTGAGCCTGACGACGGCACTGCTACCCGCATGTACCCGCGCTATCTGCGCTATCTGGCTGCCGCCTCCGGCTTGGCCCTGACGATGACGCTGATTACCGGAACTATGGTCACCGGTGCCGGACCACACGCTGGAGATGCTTCGGTGCTCCCGGAGGATCGCCTCCAGCTACCGATTGTTGACCTGGCGCATATCCACGCTGGTTTTATGTACCTCTACCTTGGCCTGGTTATCGGCCTCATTTTCGGTCTGCTGGCCTCGGAAGCCTTTGCACCTGTGCGTAAGGTTGCCATCGCACTCGTTGTGTTCATTTTGGCTCAGGGCGTAGTTGGAATGATTCAGTATTGGTCCGGTGTACCGGAGGCATTGGTGCCGGTTCACGTTGCCGGATCTGGTATCTGCACCGCTTTGACTGCAGTACTTTTCCAGCACGGTTACCGCACTGTCGGTGGGAGCGCAGAAGTCACTGGCTCGCTTGAAGGCGATGCGGCTGCCGCCACTGTTGCTTCGGAGAAGAACGTCGAGGTTACCGCGTAGCTAGCTGCCGGTCAGCGGCTGTATTAACCACTGTGGTTACCGGCTGTTGATTCCTGCTTGAACCGCCTAAACACGCGCTTTGGTTGTGCGTGTTTAGGCGGTTCTGCTGTCTGCTCGGCTCCGTGTGCTCGGATGTGCGTTTCCCAGTGGCTAGCGGGCTGCGCGGGCGGTGCGGGCTGCGCGGGCGGTGCAAGGGGGCGGTCTGCCCACCTATCGATCCGAGTTACTGACTATGTTTATGACAGAAATCGCGCGAAAAATGGCCTGAAAGTGTCATAAACTCGCACAGTTTCACATTTGCAGCCCGTGCCCATCTCCACACACAAAAAGAGACCCTTCCCGCAACCGGAAAGGGCCTCTTCAAAGGAGCTCAGCAACTGCCCTAGAACATGCTCGAAATTGTCTGCAATCCGAGTACGGCATCGAGAGAAAGCGCCACACAGACGATAGACAAGTAGTTGTTCGACATGAAGAACAGCTTCATCGGCTTGATCTTGCCACCGGTCTTAACGTGGCGGTGCAGGTCAATGGCGCCCCACAGGAACCAGGCACCAGCGCCAACGGCGCCAATCAGATAGATCCAACCCGCGTACGGAACCAACAGCAGAGTGGTAATCACGGTCGCGGCGGTGTAGTAAATAATGCGCTTGGAAACGACGATTGCCGGCTTGACCACTGGCATCATCGGCACGCCAGCGGCCTTGTAGTCCTCCTTGTAGCGCAGGCCCAATGCCCAGGTGTGCGGCGGAGTCCAGAAGAAGATAAGCAGGAACAGGATGAATGCCTGCCACCAGTGAGCCAGCCCCGTAATCTCCGGGTTGTTGTCAGTGATCACGGCCCAGCCGACCATCACCGGCATACACCCCGCAGCGCCACCCCAAATTACGTTCTGATCAGTACGGCGCTTCAGCCACAACGTGTAGACGAAGATGTAGAAGGCAATCGTAATCAGAATGAAAACGGCGGCCAGCAGCGAGTTACACAGCAACCACAGCCATAGGAACGACGCAATCATCAAGACAGTGCCGAAAATCGCTGCCGCTCGACGGCTAACCTGGTTGCGCGCGAGCGGGCGACGGCGAGTACGGCGCATCTTCTGGTCAATGTCGTAATCCATGACCATGTTGAAGGTGTGCGCAGCTGCGGCACCCAACCAACCACCGAACAAGGTGAGAAGAATCAGTCCAACGTGAACATGACCGCGATCAGCCTGAAGCATTGCGGGAATGGCCGCGACGAGCAGGAGCTCGATAATTCTTGGCTTAGTCAGTGCAATATACGCCTTGACTGTTTCCAACAAAGCAATGTCCCTTTCACGCGCCATAAACAAACCCCCCGTTTACAGATAGTCGGATGTAACGGTCGGAAAGTTCCCGACGAGTTTTTCCGCAAAATTAAATGAGGGGCAGGCAATCAGTTTACCGGTAATCATAACGGTTCCAATAATGACCGTCGTAAAGCATGTGCGGCGCGCCCTCTGAGACTTATCTCTCAGCTATTCGGCCCGGTTTGAACCCGGAGCGCGCAATCCTAGTTAGTATGGAAGAGAATTTTACTAATCCATTTGGATACTAGGAGTCATTCACGTGACACTGTCGACTGAGCATGAAGCACGGGTTGTGCGCAACTACCCCTCGGACTGGTCTGACTTGGATACGAAGGCCGTAGATACGGCCCGTGTGCTGGCTGCAGACGCCGTTGAAAAGGCAGGTTCGGGGCACCCCGGCACTGCGATGAGCCTCGCACCGCTGGCTTACTCTCTTTACCAGCGCGTTATGCGCCATGACCCGAAGGATACGAAGTGGATTGGCCGTGACCGTTTCATTCTCTCCTGTGGTCACACCTCTCTGACGCAGTACGTCCAGCTCTACCTCGGTGGTTTCGGCCTGGAGCTCGATGACCTGAAGGCGCTGCGTACGTGGGACGCTCTCACCCCGGGTCACCCGGAGTACGGCCACACTGACGGCGTGGAAATCACCACTGGCCCGCTGGGTCAGGGGCTGGCGTCGGCCGTCGGTTTTGCCATGGCTTCGCGACGGGAACGTGGGCTGTTCGACCCGGAAGCTGCTCCGGGTGAGTCTCCGTTCGATCACTACGTGTACGTCATCGCTTCTGATGGTGACGTTCAGGAGGGTGTCACTGCCGAGGCCGGCTCGCTGGCCGGCACTCAGCAGCTGGGCAACCTGATTGTCTTCTGGGATGACAACGGCATCTCCATCGAGGACGACACCACCATTGCTTTCACCGAGAATGTCGCGGACCGCTACCGTGCTTACGGCTGGCAGGTCATTGAGGTCGACGGCGGCGAGGACGTCGCAGCACTCGAGGCTGCTGTCGAGGAGGCCAAGAAGGATACGGAGCGTCCGACCTTCATTCGCGTTCGCACTGTGATCGCTTACCCGGCTCCGACGAAGATGAACACCGGCGCATCGCACGGTGCTGCTCTTGGTGACGAGGAGATTGTCGGCATCAAGGAAGCTCTCGGCTTCGATACCGACAAGAGCTTTAACGTCGCTGACGAGGTCATTGAGCACACCCGCAAGCTGGTTGAGCGTGGTGCTGAGGCTCACGCACAGTGGCAGGTCAAGTTCGACGAGTGGGCTGATGCTAACCCGGAGCGCAAGGCTCTGCTGGACCGTCTGACCGCTGGCGAGCTGCCGGAGGGCTTCGACGCTGAGCTGCCGACTTGGGAGCCGGACGAGAAGGGCGTTGCTACCCGCAAGGCCTCTGAGGCCGCGCTGCAGGCACTGGGCAAGACCCTGCCGGAGCTGTGGGGTGGCTCGGCTGACCTGGCTGGCTCCAACAACACCGTCCTGAAGGGCGAGCCGTCCTTTGGTCCGAAGTCCATCACCACCGGCACCTGGACCACCGACCCGTACGGCCGCAACCTGCACTTCGGTATCCGTGAGCACGCCATGGGTTCGATTCTCAACGGCATTCTGCTCCACGGTGGTACCCGTCCGTACGGCGGCACCTTCCTTATCTTCTCGGACTACATGCGTCCGGCTGTCCGCCTGGCATCGCTGATGGGCATCTCCCCTATTTATGTCTGGACCCACGACTCCATTGGTCTGGGCGAAGACGGTCCGACGCACCAACCTGTTGAGCAGCTGGCTTCGCTGCGCGCTATCCCGGGTGTGTCCACTGTCCGCCCGGCTGACGCTAACGAGACCGCTCAGGCTTGGGCCGCTGTTCTTCAGGGAGAGGCAGGCCCGAAGGCTCTGGCTCTGACCCGCCAGAACGTTCCGGTCCTGGAAGGCACCAAGGAGAAGGCCACTGAGGGCGTCCGTCGTGGTGCGTACGTGCTTGTCGACGGTGCCAAGGAGACCCCGGACGTCATCCTGATGGCTACCGGTTCGGAAGTTCACCTCGCTGTCGAAGCTGCTGACAAGCTGGCCGAGGAAGGCGTCAGCGCCCGCGTTGTCTCCGTTCCGTGTCTTGACTGGTTCGAGCAGCAGGACGATGCCTACCGCGAGCAGGTTCTGCCGAAGTCCGTCCGCGCTCGTGTCTCGGTTGAGGCCGGTATTGCAATGCCGTGGTACCGCCACCTGGGTGATGCTGGTCGCGCTGTCTCCCTGGAGCACTTCGGTGCATCGGCTCCGTACAAGGAGCTGTTCGAGAAGTTCGGCATCACAGCAGAGGCTGTTGTCGATGCCGCCAAGGAGTCCATCGAGGCTGCTAAGTAAGTTTGTTAAAACCTGGCGCTATCGGCCGTTGTCGGGACGGGATTTGTGAAAACCGTACCGCGCTCCGGTAGCGCCAGTATTGTTTGTGACGCACAGTAGTTTAAGGACATACAACTTTTAGCGAAGTCTTTAGGCAACGAAGCGGTATTGACAGAAAGGCGTTAAACACTATGGGAAACACCACGATGGAAGCGCTCGCCAAGGTAGGGACTTCGGCGTGGCTCGACGATCTTTCGCGCCAGCGCCTCACCTCGGGCGATTTGAAAAATCTTATTGAAGAGCTTCGGGTTGTCGGTGTCACTACTAACCCGGCAATCTTCTCTTCGGCGATGACCGCCGGTGAGGATTACGACTCTCAGCTGGCGCAGCTCACTGCAGAGGGTGCGAACCCGGCAGATGCTGTGTTCGCGATGGCAATCGACGACGTCCGCGATGCCTGTGACCTTTTCGCTGGTGTATCCGAAGAAACCGACGGTGTCGATGGCCGTGTGTCCATCGAGGTCGATCCTCGCTACGCCGACAACTACGAGGCCACGATTGCGCAGGCCCGTAAGCTCTGGGAGCGCGTCGGCAAGCAGAACGCGATGATTAAGATTCCGGCGACCGATGCTTCCCTGCCGGCTGTCACCCAGGCTCTGTCCGAGGGAATCTCGGTAAACGTCACCCTGATTTTCTCGGTGGAGCGCTACCTGCAGGTCATTGATGCGTTCATCGAGGGCATTGAGCGTGCGAAGGACAACGGCGTGGACCTGGCTTCGGTTCACTCTGTTGCGTCGCTGTTTGTTTCCCGCGTTGACACCGAAATCGATGCTCGCCTGGACAAGATCGGCTCCGAGGAGGCCCTGGCTCTGCGCGGCAAGGCTGGTCTGGCCAATGCCCGTGCAGCTTACGCCAAGTTCGAGGAGACTTTCTCGGCGCAGAATATTCGCTGGGCACAGCTGGAAAACGCCGGTGCTAAGCCGCAGCGCCTGCTGTGGGCTTCGACCGGTGTGAAGAACCCGGCTTACCCGGACACCCTCTACGTCACTGAGCTGGCTGCACCGCAGACTGTGAATACCATGCCGGAGAAGACGCTGCGTGCTGCCGGGGGCTTCGAGGGCGAGGTTCGCGACGCCGTCAGCGGCCAGGGGGAAGCAGCCAATGCCGTTATGACTCAGCTCAGCGAGATTGGCATCGACCTCGATGACGTCTTCGCTGTCCTGGAGCGCGAGGGCGTGGAGAAGTTCGTGGACTCCTGGCAGTCCTTGCTCGAGTCGATTGCACAGCGCATGGAGCAGCTGAAGTAAGCCTGCTGATTATCTAGGTGCCTGTTGGTAGTGGCTGCGTTTCTGGCTAGCGCCAGCAGGTCGCCTGGCGATCCGAGTTACTGACTGCGTTTATGTCAAAAACGGCCCGAAAAATAGCCTGAAGGTGTCATAAACTTGCACAGTTTCACATTTGCAGCCCGTAACTTTTGGGGTTGTCAGTTTCGGTTCGCCTGTTGTGTTACTTAACCCGCATTTTCAACGTTGGACATGAAAAAGCTCCCCGCGCAGGGGAGCTTTTTTGATGGAGCTAGGACGCGGCGAAGGCGGGGCGCACAGTGGGCAGCGGGCGTTTCTCTTCCTTTAATGCCCAGGCCATCACGAACGCAGAGATTACGGTGATGATTGAGGCAAAGATCGGCACAGCCGGCCAGGGGGCGCCCGGTACGGAGTCGGTCACGTCCAGCAGATAGCTAAAGAGGAAGAGCGTGACCAGGGCCAGGCCAATGGTGATCGATCCTGCACGAGTGCCCTTCGCGCCGGCGACGGTGCCGACTGCGGTGCTCGCCACGGTAGCCATGAGGAAGCTCAAGAAGACGCACAGCGCGGTGAGCAGAACTGTGGTGTAGTTCTGCCCGGAATCCTCAATCATGTACAGCTCCCCGTTAGTGTCCGGAAACAGGGCCGGTCCGGAGGTGACAATGAAGCTATCGAATCCGCGGTAGTAACCGGACTTGTTCTGTTCGATGACCATCGCCGTGACGATGAAGGCGGTAGCCACCAACGATGTGCCCAAGATTGCGATGATTGCGGAGCGTACCCAGCGGGAGGTGCTCACGCCGTAGTCGCGCAGGGTGACCGAACGCCGGGCTGTGATGAGGAAGAGGATGCCCAGCGCGATAATGCCAAGCAAGGTGTTACCGGTTCCGCTGCCTACGAGCATGCGCCCGAAGGCCGAGTACAGGATGGCCACGGCGGCAACACCGAGGAAGGTTTTCTTGTTGGTCGCGATGAAAGCTCCGGTGCTCATTTCTTGCTCCGTTCGATGTAGGAGGAGGTGCTTGCGAGGTCGATGAGGGCCGCGGGGTCGAGGTAGCTCACCTCAACGCCGAGGGCGCGGGCATGCGCAGCGGCAGACGAACTGAGCTCTGTAGCCAGGATTGCCTCGCAGCGCTCGCCGAGGGTTTTCTTAGCGAGCACTGGGCCGGCCACCTGCGCCACGAGATCCGTAGGGCCGCGCAGCACCGGATGGCTAGCGCGCAGCTTATCGACGTCATAGGGCCCGTACGCATCCTGCTTGTGGATGACAATCAAGGTGTCCACTAGGCCGGCTAGATCCTGGGAGTGCTGCGAGGTGACCACAATGTCGGCCGATTCGGCCGAGTCGATAAGCATGCCGCGCAATGTGGCGCGGTGCTCGACATCGAGGCCGTTGAAGGGCTCGTCGAAAAGCAATGCTTCCTTGCCCGATGCCAGGGTGGCAGCGGCGATGAGCAGCTGGCGCTGGCCCAGGCTGAGCTTTTTGATAGGGGTGTCAGCGGGGAAATCGAGGAGGGACTCCGCGTGGGGCACATCGAGCTGATCCCAGCCGGTGCGCAGGATCTGGAAATATTCGCGCGGGGTGGCACCGAAGACCTGGGTGTCGGGTGCAGCCTTCGCCAGGGCCGCCGTAGGCATCTGCGCGAGGGTACGCAGGTAGTAAGTCTTGCCGGCGCCGTTGGGGCCAATCACGCCGTAGATGCTCATTTCTCCTCCTCCAGCATGGCGATGATGTCGTGGAGCGTGAGGCCGAGAATGCCGGCCTCCGCTTTTAATGGCTCGATGTAGGTGCGCTGGAACGCTTCACGACGCTCAGCGCGAATGCGGTTACGGGCGTCTGGAGTGACAAACATGCCGAGTCCTCTTTTCTTCTCCACAAGCCCCACCATCGACAGTTCCGTCATGGCCTTGGCGGCCGTGGTTGGGTTGACCTGATAGAACTCCGAGAGCTCCTTGGTTGAAGGGGCACGATCCTCAGCCGAGAGCTCCCCGGACAAAATCATTGATTTCAGATCCTCGGCGATCTGGACGTAGATGGGCCGAGGGTCCGCCTCCTTCGCCTGCATATCCACCTCCGTGGTTTATGGGTATACCACCTAGGTCATAAACCTATGGCAGAAGAAAGGGGCCCGTCAAGGCCCCATCGGAGGAATCGGAAACGATTCCACCGGACTTTTCTCGATATGACATTATGTAAACCGTGAGTGATTCTCTGCAACGCAACGATTCGAACTCCCCTACTGCCAGCTCTCCGCACAACGGAGACGACAGCACCAACCACGACGGATACATCAACCCGCTGCGCGACCCGCAGGATAAGCGCTTGCCGCGTATTGCCGGCCCGGGCGGCATGGTGATTTTCGGAGTGACGGGCGATCTGGCCCGAAAGAAGCTTCTGCCTGCCATTTACGATCTGGCCAACCGCGGTCTGCTGCCTGCCTCCTTCGCGTTAGTTGGCTACGGTCGTCGCGAATGGTCGAAACAGGACTTTGAGGATTATGTGCGCACCGCAGTGGAACAGGGCGCCCGCACAGACTTCCGTGAGAGTGTCTGGCAGCGCCTGGCTGAGGGCATTCACTTTGTCACCGGTACCTTCACCGATGACGAGGCCTTCGATCGCCTGGCCGCACAACTTGAGGAGCTCGATCGCTCCCGCGGCACCGCTGGCAACTGGGCCTACTACCTGTCCATTCCGCCAGCTAACTTCCCCGATGTCTGTCATCAGCTCGATCGTTCGGGGCTGGCGCAGTCGGGCGAGGATTATTGGCGTCGCGTGATTATTGAGAAGCCATTCGGACACGACCTAGCCTCCGCTCAGGAACTCAACCGGATTGTGAACTCGGTCTTCCCAGAAGACGCTGTGTTCCGCATCGACCACTACCTGGGCAAGGAAACCGTCCAGAACATTCTGGCCATGCGTTTTGCCAACCAGTTGTTCGACCCGATGTGGAATTCTCACTACATTGACCACGTCCAGATCACCATGGCCGAGGACATTGGTTTGGGCGGTCGCGCTGGCTACTACGACGGTATTGGTGCAGCTCGTGACGTGATTCAGAACCACCTACTCCAGCTCCTGGCGCTGGTGGCAATGGAAGAGCCCATCGCCTTTACCCCGGAAGAGCTGCAAGCGGAAAAGATCAAGGTTCTGCGTGCCGTCGAGCCAGTGCGTCCGTTTTCGAAATACACCGCGCGTGGCCAGTACACGGCGGATTGGCAGGGCAGCAACTTCGTGCCAGGGCTGCGCGATGAGGAAGGCTTCGACCCCGAATCCACGACCGAGACCTACGCCGCCTGTACGCTGCAGATCAACTCCCGTCGCTGGGCCGGTGTCCCCTTCTACCTGCGCACCGGCAAGCGCCTCGGCCGCCGCGTCACTGAAATTGCGCTGGTCTTTAAGTCCGCACCTCACCTGCCCTTCGCAGAGACAATGACTGCCGCTCTCGGCCAGAACGCCATGGTCATCCGAGTCCAGCCCGACGAAGGTGTGCTCATGCGATTCGGCTCGAAGGTGCCGGGCTCGGCTATGGAGGTCCGCGATGTCAACATGGACTTCTCCTACTCCGAGGTGTTCACCGAGCAGTCGCCAGAAGCCTACGAGCGCCTGATTCTGGATGCGCTTCTCGACGAAGCCAGCCTCTTCCCCACCAATGAGGAAGTCGAGCTGTCTTGGAAGATTCTTGACCCCATCATCGAGTACTGGGCCAAGCGCGGTCGTCCCGAGGGTTACCCCGCAGGTTCGTGGGGGCCGTCCTCCGCTGACCACATGCTCGAGCGCGACGGTCGCGCTTGGCGCCGGCCATAGGTTGCCGACCTCTCAGTTCTTAAGAATTTTCTGACAGAAAGAACACTTTCATGATTGTCAATTTGCCAGACACTGACACCGCGAGCATTGCTCGTCAGTTGGTGCAGCTTCGAGAGCAGGGCGGCATCGTCACCACGGGCCGTGTCCTCACCCTGATTGTTTTGGCCAAAAGCGAAGACGACCTGGAAAACATTATCTCCACGGTCAACTCCGTTTCCCGCGAGCACCCATCCCGTGTGCTGGTATTGGTCTCCGATGATCCACGCCTGGACAATCGCCTTGACGCGGAGCTCCGCGTCGGTGGTGATGCCGGTGCCGCTGAGATCGTCGTTATGCACATGTCCGGAGAGATTGGTCAGCACCACAGCTCTGTGGTGACTCCTCTGTTGCTGCCGGATACACCGGTCGTGGCGTGGTGGCCGTCTGAGGCGCCGCAGGTCCCAGCGGCGACACCAATCGGCCGGATTGCCCAGCGCCGTATCACCGATTCACTGTGTGACCCGAATAGCAACGCTATCTACACGCGCCGTACGGGCTACACGCCCGGCGATTCCGACCTGAGCTGGTCGCGGCTGACGAACTGGCGCGGTGTGTTGGCATCCGCTTTCGACTTGCCGCCGCACTCGCCGGTGACCTCCGTGTCCATCTACGGCCCACAGGACTCGCCATCGGTCGAGGTCGCCGCCGGATGGTTGGCAGATCGCCTGGGGCTGCCGGTCAACCGTTACTCCACCGGTGAGAAGAAGATTCCGGTGGACGAAAAGGGCCGCGCCAAGCCACCGGTGACCTCCGTCGCCTTTGAGCGTGAAAATGGCCAGACTTTGCGCATCGATATTGAAAGCGCCACCACTGCATCGGTCACCAACGGAGAAAAGCCCCCGTTCAAGGTCGCAGTATCGCGTCCAACACGCTCCGAATGTTTGGCAGAGGAGCTGCGTCACCTCGACCACGATACTGCCTACGGACGTGCCCTGCGTGGCCTCAGCCAGATTCACACGGTGGGAATGCAACCTCCGACGTCCACAACAACTAGCTTCGCTAACGAACCAGGAGTCTCTGACAAGTGACCACCGATAACGCCTCGAATACCGTCCCTGCCCCTCAGTTCCACCGCGCCGCTGACCAGGCGGGCATCGTCGAGGCTGCACGTCAGCGCTTCATCGATGCGGTTGTCGCCGTCCAACATGGCAACGCCTCTCCGGTCACCGATGACGGTTTCGTACGCGTCGTTCTCACCGGTGGCGGCGCGGGTACCGCTTTGCTCAGTGCGCTTGCCGACGATTCCGGAGACATCGACTGGAACCGAGTCCTGGTGTTCTTCGGAGATGAACGCTTTGTCGCTGCCGACTCGGCAGATCGCAATGCGTTGGCTGCTCGTAAGCGTCTCTTGTCCCCTGTCGGCGTGCCGGAGGAAAACATCTTCGAGTTTGCCGCTGCCGACAGCGGCGTGACCACCACGGAGGCCGCCGAAAGCTACGAAGCTATCGTTCGGGAGAAGGCTCCAAATGGCTTTGACCTTCACCTTCTTGGTATGGGCGGAGAGGGACACATCAACTCGATTTTCCCGTATACCGCAGCGCTGGCTGAGCAGGAACGCTTGGTCGTGGACGTGCATAACTGCCCGAAGCCACCGCCGACCCGTATCACGTTGACGATGCCGGCCATCGCCAGCTCTCAGCGTGTGTGGCTACTTGTAGCGGGCGGCGAAAAGGCTGAGGCAATTGCAGCTATCGCTCAGCAGGACGACCCAGCGCAGTGGCCGGCGGCCGGGGTTCGCGGTGTTCAGGAAACCGTTGTCTTTGTTGACGATGCTGCGGCTGCGCAGCTCTAGGCATCCGCTTCACCGCTAACAGCCCAGAAACAGTAAATTCCCGTCGATAAGCGAAATGCTATCGACGGGAATTTTTATTGCTTAAAGGCCTGCGGTGGGGCGTGCTGCGTGCGGAACCTACCAGCCGAAAGTATTGAACAGCAGCAACAGGACAATGCAGAGCAACCAGATAATCACGGTCACAATAGTGACGCGGTCAAGGTTCTTCTCCACCACAGTCGAACCGGACAGATTCGACTGCATGCCGCCACCAAAGAGGCTGGACAGTCCGCCACCCTTACCCTTGTGGAGCAGGATGAACAGCGTCATCAGGATGGATGTGATGACCAGGACAATCTGAATGGCGAGGTACACGCGCACTTCCTTTTGAAACGTCGCTTCTTTAAGAACTCCAACTATACTAGCGCAATTGCTCCGCTGGCTAGGTATCCCTAGCCGTATCCCTAGGCGAATTCCTAGCCGGAGTTGCGCAGTGCAGTTGCCAGACCATTCATGGTCAGCTGAATGCCCCGACGCACCTTGTCGCGATTATCGCCGGCACGGTAGCGACGCAGCATCTCCAGCTGGATGATGTTCAGCGGCATAAGGTACGGGAAGCGCATGTCCACCGAGCGCCTGAGCAGCGGGTTGTCCTCCAGCAGGTGCTTGTACCCGGTTACCTTCAGGAACATCTCCAAAGTCAGGTCGAACTCAGCCTTGAGGATGCCGTAGATGCGCTCACCGTCGGCCTTATCTTGGCACAGGCTAGCGTAGGCGCGCGCCAGGTTCAGGTCAGCCTTGGACATGACCTGCGCCATGTTCGACAGCACCGAATTGAAGAACGGCCAAATCTCGTTGAGCTGACGGAGCTCAGCCAGGCGGGAACCGTCTTCGTCCTCGCCGATCCACTCCTGCAGTGCAGAGCCGACACCAAACCAGCCCGGCACCATAGAACGCTGCTGCGACCAGGACAGTACCCACGGAATTGCGCGCAGGTCAGAAATGGTCTGGGTCTGCTTGCGTGAGGTCGGACGCGACCCGATGTTCAGGCTGCCGATTTCATCGACCGGAGTCGAGGAAGTGAAGAAGTCAATAAAGCCCGGGTCCTCGTGCATGAGCTTCGAGTAGGCCTCACGCGACAGGTCGGAAATCTCCGACATAATCTCGTGGGCGCGAGCCGGGTTCTTCAGGTCATCGACGTCGAGCAGAGTCGACTCAATCGTTGCCGAAACCAGCGCGGCGAGGTTCCTGCGTGCCGCTGCAGGGTGACCGTACTTGGCAGAGATAATCTCGCCCTGCTCAGTGATACGCACCGACCCCTGGACTGCGCCGGAAGGCTGCGCCAGGATTGCCTCGTAGGACGGACCGCCACCACGGCCGACAGTACCTCCGCGGCCATGGAAGAGACGCAGGCGAATGTCGTTGTCCTTCGCAGCTGCCACGATGGCGACCTCCGCGTCGTAAAGCGCCCAGTTTGCAGCGAAGTACCCGCCGTCCTTGTTGGAGTCGGAGTAGCCGAGCATGACTTCCTGCAGATCTCCGCGTGCGGAGACGTATGCACGGTAGACCGGAATGTCCCACGCAGCACGCAGGACGTCGGCACCAGCCTGCAGGTCTTCGATGGTTTCGAACAGCGGGATGACGTCAACAGAACCGGTCGGCTGCGAGCCATTCGGGCGAATCAGACCGACTTCCTTGAGCAGAATCATCGGCTCCAGCAGGTCGGAGACCGATGTACACATCGAAATGATGCAGTGCGGTACCGCGTCGTGACCGTACTTGCGCACCGCACGAGATGCCGCACGCATAATGCCTAGCTCGCGAGCCGTAGCTTCGGAAAGATCTGCGGAAGTCGAAACCAGCGGACGGGAGGACTGCAGTTCCTTGGTCAGCAGTTCGACCTTGTCGGCTTCCTTCAATCCCGCGTAGTTGTCCACCACACCGGCAGCGGAGAACAGCTCGGTGAGGATTTCCTCATGAGAGTCTGAATTCTGGCGGATATCAATCGAGTACAGGTGGAAACCAAATACCTCCACTGAATCCATCAGGTCGCGCAGGCGGTGATCGGCGATGAGGTCATCGTGGCTGGACCGCAGGGAGTCGTCGATAATCGAGAGCTCTTCAAGTAGCTCCTCGGCGCTGTCATACGGAGTGAATTCCGACCAGTCGCCCTCAATGATGGACTCGTCGAAGAAGTTCACCGCTGTTGCCGCCACGCGACCGCGGATACCGTGAACCGCACGACGGTACGGTTCATCTTCGCGGTTTGGTACGTCATTGTGGCCTCGGCTGGCCAAGGCGACTAGATCCACGGTGACCTTGGTCAGGCGATCGCTGAGACTGAGCTCGCGCTCCAGCAGATGCAACTGCGAGAAGTAGTGACGCAGGATGGTACCCGCTGCCCTATCGGAGGCGTAGCGCAGCGTCTCCTCTGTCACGTATGGGTTACCGTCGTGGTCGCCGCCGATCCACGATCCCATGCGAATCGTTGGGTTAGCCGGCAGCTTGTTGCCGCCGAGCTGACGCAAGTGCTTGACGACGTCTCGGTTAATCTGTGGCACAGCTTCCAGCAGAGAAAGCTGGTAGTAGCGAAGACCAACCTCGACCTCGTCGCGAATATCCGGGCGATTCATGCGAATCAGAGCCGTTTGCCACAGCGTAAGGATACGGCGACGGATATCGGCATCAATCTCAGCAAGTCGGTCCGCGGTACGTGCATTCAACGGGGCTGCTTGGATCTCGTGGCGGCGACGCATTGCGGCCGTGATGTGCTTCTGCACATCGAACACTGTGCGACGACGAGTTTCCGTTGGGTGTGCGGTCAGAACCGGGACGACCTCAATGTGGTCCATCATGTCCGCAATGGCGCTGCTGGAAACCTTGGCGTCGCGAAGCTTCTGCCATGTTGCTTCCAGCGTGGAGTCCTGCGGCGGATCGCCAGCATCGAGAGATGCCTCGATGCCCAGCTCCTCGTGCAAATCCTCAGCGAGGTTAGCTAAAAGTGCGAAGTGCGTGAAAGCACGGATGACAGGGCTTGCCTCGGCAGGGTCAATATCGCGGAAGAGGCCGGTGAGCTTCTCGATGTCGCCATCGCCACGATGGAGTTCGAAGGCTGCACGGCGAGCATTTTCGACCAGGTTAAAGACCTCGTCACCCTCTTGCTCGCGGATTACCTGCCCAAGAATTCGACCCAGGTGGCGAATATCCTCCCAGAGCAAGTCCTGCTGCTTCGCGGTAGCGGTCGATGAGGATTGCTCATTGCTTGCAGTGTGTCGGTCAGTGTCACCATGTACTTGTTCGTTCATTGAGCACGTCCTTTGAAAATTGCCGGGCATTCCAAGTGGAAAGCCTCGGGAAATGTATCGCGCTAAAACATTGCCAGTCGGTGTGCCTGGATTGAGTCCGCCTAAAGGCAATAACCCCGAATCGGTTTTATGAGAATCAATAAAACCAATCCGGGGTCGCGCATGGCGCCTATCTTATCAGTTGTTCTGAATTTATATGCACTTAGGCGTTCTGAGCGGCATCTGCAGCAAGTGCGCAGAGCTTCGCGAATGCTTCACCGTCGAGCGAAGCGCCACCGACGAGGCCGCCGTCGACGTCGGGCTTGCCGACGATCTCAGCGACGTTCTCGGCCTTGACGGAACCACCGTAGAGGATGCGCATCTCCTTTGCGATGTTCTCGTCCGCAATTTCTGCGACGGTCTCGCGGATAGCTGCACAGACTTCCTGCGCGTCTGCAGCCGATGCGACCTTACCGGTGCCGATAGCCCAGACAGGCTCGTAAGCGATGACGGTCTTGGCCAGCTCAGCGTTGGTCAGGTTAGCCAGGGAGCCCTTGACCTGAGAGACAACGTACTCGACGTGCTCTTCGGCCTCTCGGACCTCCAGCGGCTCGCCGACACAGACGATTGGGTTCATGCCCTCGCGCAGTGCTGCCTTGGCCTTCTTTGCGACCAGCTCATCGTCCTCTGCGTGCATATCGCGACGCTCGGAGTGACCGACGACGACCCAGGTGCAGCCGAGCTTTGCCAGCATCGATGCGGAAATCTCGCCGGTGTAAGCGCCGGACTCGTGGACTGAGACATCCTGCGCGCCGTAAGTGACGCCGAGCTTATCGCCCTCAACCAGAGTCTGGACCGAACGCAGGTCGGTAAACGGCGGGATGACAGCGACGTCAACCTTGTCGTAGTACTCCTTTGGCAGAGCGAACGCGAGTTTCTGCACCACACCGATAGCTTCGAGATGGTTCAGGTTCATCTTCCAGTTACCAGCAATAAATGGTGTACGTGCCATAGTGGTGGAATTCACTTCCCTATCAATTAGCGGATTTTTAAGCGATGAAAATCCGGTGGTGGAAAAATCTTAGTCTTCCAGGACGGAGACGCCCGGCAGAGTCTTACCCTCGAGGAACTCCAGCGAAGCGCCACCACCAGTGGAGATGTGGCTGAAGCCGTCCTCGTTCAACCCCAGAGTACGTACTGCTGCTGCGGAGTCGCCGCCACCGACGACGGAGAAGCAACCGTTGTTAGTGGTGGCATCGATGATGGCCTGTGCAACCTCGCGGGTGCCAGCTGCGAAAGCCTCCATCTCGAACACGCCCATCGGGCCGTTCCAGAACACAGTCTTGGACTCAGCGAGCACCTTGCCGAATGCCTCGGCGGAAGCCGGTCCGATGTCCAGGCCCATCCAGCCTTCCGGAATCTCGGTGGCGTCTACCACCTTGTTTTCAGCGTCTGCAGCGAACTTGTCAGCCACGACTACGTCGGTTGGCAGAACGATCTTATCGCCGTAGCGGTCCAGCAGATCCTTACAGGTGTCAATCATCTCTTCCTGCAGCAGGGATGCACCAACGGCGTAGCCCTTGGCAGCCAGGAAGGTGAAGCACATGCCGCCGCCGATGACCAGGGAGTCAACCTTCGGCGCGAGAGCCTCAATAACGCCCAGCTTGTCGGAAACCTTGGAACCGCCGAGCACGACGGTGTACGGCTTCTCCGGGGTCTCTGCGACCTTGCGCAGAACTTCTAGCTCAGCCTGAACCAGGTTGCCGGCGTAGTGCGGCAGCTTCTTAGCGACGTCGAAGACGGAAGCCTGGGCGCGGTGAACAACACCGAAACCGTCGGAAACAAATGCTCCGTCCGGAACAAGTGCAGCCAGCTCGGCTGCGAACTCGGCGCGCTCTGCCTCGTCCTTGGAGGTCTCGCGCGGATCGAAGCGGACGTTCTCCAACAGGAGTACATCGCCCTCGGTCAGGCCATTAGCGCGCTCGTGCGCGTCCTCACCGGAGACATCACCGGCGAGCGCGACGTACTGCTCCAGGCGCTCAGACAGCGCCTCAGCGACCGGGGCCAGGGAGAACTCGGACTTAACCTCGCCCTTCGGTCGACCCAGGTGAGCCATAACAACGACCTTGGCGCCGGCCTCGACAAGCGCGGACAGGGTGGGCAGCGAAGCATCGATTCGACCCGGATCGGTGATAACGCCGTCTTTCAGTGGGACGTTAAAGTCGGAGCGGACGAGGACGTAACGGCCTTCAATACCTTCGTTGATCAGGTCTTTGACAGTCTTAACAGTCATCTCAATGAAATCCTTGTGAAAGTGTGTAAAAAACGGGCCGCGGGTGGCGTGCCCTACTCAGGCGCAACCACCCCGGCCCGTTCGGGGTCTGGGATTAACCAGGTGAGTTATTAGAGGCGCTCACCGACGTAGACAGCCAGGTCGACGAGGCGGTTGGAGTAGCCCCACTCGTTGTCGTACCAGGAGACAACCTTGACCTGATCGCCGATGACCTTGGTCAGCGGTGCGTCGAAGATCGAGGAACGCGGGTCGCCCTCGATGTCCTTGGAAACGATTGGGTCCTCGTTGTAGCCCAGAACACCCTTGAGCTCGCCCTCAGCAGCTTCCTTGATGGCAGCATTAACGGACTCGACGGTGACCTCGCTCTTAGCAGTGAAGGTCAGGTCGGTGACAGAGCCGGTCGGGGTCGGAACACGCAGTGCGTAGCCGTCCAGCAGACCCTTGAGCTGCGGCAGAACCAGAGCGACTGCCTTTGCAGCACCGGTGGAGGTCGGAACAATGTTCAGTGCAGCAGCGCGGGCGCGACGCAGGTCCTTGTGCGGAGCGTCGTGCAGACGCTGGTCACCGGTGTATGCGTGGATGGTGGTCATGAGACCGCGCTCGATGCCGAACTTGTCGTCCAGGACCTTAGCCATCGGAGCCAGGCAGTTGGTGGTGCAAGAAGCGTTCGAAATGATGTTGTGCTTCTCCGGGTCGTAGTCAGTGTGGTTAACACCGACAACGAAGGTTGCGTCTTCGTTCTTAGCCGGAGCGGAGATGATGACCTTCTTGGCGCCAGCCTCGATGTGAGCCTTGGCAGCGTTGGCATCGGTGAAGAAACCGGTGGACTCAATGACGATGTCGACCTCGTGCTTGCCCCACGGCAGGTCCTTCGGGTCACGCTCAGCGTATGCCGCGATGCGCTTGCCGTTGACGGTGAGGGACTCATCGTCGTAGGTGACCTCTGCGTCAAGCTTGCCCATGATGGAGTCGTACTTGAGCAGGTGAGCCAGGGTCTTGTTATCAGTGAGGTCGTTTACAGCAACGACTTCCAGGTCAGCGCCCGCAGCGAGCAGGGAGCGGAAGAAGTTGCGGCCAATGCGACCAAAACCGTTAATACCTACACGAACCGTCACAATAATCTCCTTAATGGATTGGCGAATCGATGCCACTTGTCAGGGCGCTGATTGCGCTCCAACAGGTTCACTACAGAAGTGTACGTTGGGTTTTTCATTCGCGCAGCGGTGGTTTGGTGCGAAAATCCCAAATAAACGGAGATTTATCAAAAATTACGCACCTGACTAGGCATAACAGGTGCTTTACTCGTCAACTTCTTTGTCAAAAAGTTCGTCTGTAACGACTGCAGTTGTGGGGGGAATTCCGAGTTCGTTTGCTCTTTTGTCTGCCATGGAGAGCAAACGGCGGATGCGTCCTGCGACGGCGTCCTTGGTCATTGGCGGATTGGCCAGCTGCCCAAGTTCTTCCAATGAAGCCTGCTTGTGCTCGATGCGCAGCTGTCCTGCAGACACCAAATGGTCTGGTACATCGTCACCGAGAATCTCTAAAGCACGCTCTACTCGCGCTGCTGCAATAACGGCCGCACGAGCCGAGCGCCGCAGGTTGGCATCGTCGAAGTTTGCCAAACGAGTGGCCGTCGCTCGCACTTCACGACGCATACGCTGTTCTTCCCACTGCAGGCGAGTAGTCTGGGCTCCCATTCGCGTCAGCAGCGCACCGATTGCATCGCCCTCCCGGATGATTACGCGATCGCCACCGCGGGATTTATTCTCCTTGCTCTTAGCCGTAATTCCGAGCCTACGAGCACATCCCACCAATGCGAGTGCCGCTTCAGCAGAAGGAGCAGTGACTTCTAAAGCTGAGGACCGCCCCGGCTCAGTCAGTGAACCATGTGCCAAAAAAGCACCCCGCCATGCAGCTTCTTGATCAATTTTCTGCCCCATGATCAGCTTGCGTGGTAGCCCACGTACGGGACGTCCTGCAGAGTCAATCAGGCCAGTTTGCCTAACGACGAGCTCCGCGCCATCGGTTACCCGCACGATGTACTTCGAGGTCTTTCGCAAGCCACCGGGAGACAAAACATTGAGGCTGGCTTTGACATCGTAGAGTTCGGCCAGCATGGAGCGCAGGCGGCGTGCGACAGCGCCGGAATCCAACTCAGCCTCCAGCACAATCGAACCTGCCACCAGGTGGAGTCCTCCTGCGAAGCGGAACAGGGTCGCAATCTCCGCTGCCTGAGCGCTTTCCTGCGAAACTGACACGCGGGCTAGTTCGTCTTTGACCTTCGCCGTCAATGCCACGATGCTGTCCATCCTCATTTCATGTGTACGAGCTGGGTTTGGGCCTGGTTAATTTAGGTGAAATTAACCCCATTTGAGCTTTAGCAATAAACCTCAAGGATAGTATCCGGAACCAATCGAGTGGCAATTAGTTGATTGCCTGCTGCATCCCCGCAGGAGAATGCATAAAAACCCTCGATTGACAGGACGCTTTAGAGGAACTGACGAAGTGCGACAGCTAGCTTCTCCGGCGAATGTCGACCTGTCAAAGCTCCGTGGTCATCAACTTCTTGCACATCGGCGAAGACAACCTGCGCGTCTAGGCTATCCGCCGCTCGCTGCAGGTATTCTCGTTCGGTATCCGCGAGCGGCGTGTTGTCGTCGACAAGCACGTAATTGAGCTTCAAGTTAGGTGCATGCTGCGTGAGCATATGGATGTGCCGTTCGGAAGAAAAACCGGCGGTCTCCCCCGGCTCGGCGACAAGATTCAGCACCACGACGGTTGTGGCATTGGTTTCTTGCAGAGCATCCCGCAGCCCGGGCACCTGAAGATGTGGCAGAACCGAAGTAAACCACGAACCCGGACCCAGCGTCACCAAATCGGCATTGAGGATAGCTTCAATGGCCTCCTCGGATGCCGGCGGAGTCTCAGGAATCAGCCGGATTCGGCGCACCTGGCCAGGTGTCGTGGCCACTGCGACCTGGCCACGGACCTGACGCACAACGCGAGCATCCTGCTCCAAGCCAACGACTTCGGCCTCAATCTCTAGCGGGATCGGCGACATGGGCACGACGCGACCCCGGATTTGCAGCAACCGGCCAATTTCGTCAAGCGCGTCGACTTCATTTCCCATCACACTGGTGAGGCCAGCGATAATCAGATTGCCAATCGCATGCCCTGCCAGTGCGCCAGTTCCGCCAAAGCGGTGCTGCAGTGTCTTTTCCCACAGATCGCCTTTTTCCGTATCTGCGGAAAGCGCGGCGAGTGCCATGCGAAGGTCTCCAGGGGGAATCTGCCCCAGCTCACGACGAAGGCGACCCGAGGATCCGCCGTCGTCGGCAACTGTGACCACCGCTGTGACATGGTCCGCAACCTGACGGTCAGCTCTCAGCGTGGCAAATAGACCATGACCGCCACCCAGACTGGTAATTGATGTCAATTTCTACACCTCCACGAAAACCGCTAGTTGCGGTCAATATCGCGGTGGACGACGTTGACGTTGATCCCGGAAACTCCCTCGAGCTTCTTAGCCAGCGCCTCCGACATGGCCACACTTCGGTGATGGCCTCCGGTGCATCCCACAGCGATAGTCATAAAACCCTTGCCCTCACGGCGGTACCCGGGCAAAACCAATTCAATCAAGTTTGTGACGTTGTCCAAAAACCCCTGAGACTCAGGTTGGGACAGCACGTAGTCGGCCACGGCTTTGTTGGTACCGCGGCCCGCACGCAGCTCAGGTACCCAATAGGGATTGGGGAGAAAACGGACGTCGAAAAGCATGTCGGCATCGCGCGGCGCACCGTGCTTAAACCCAAAGGATTCGATGGTGATCTGCTGAATCTTGCTAGCGGTATCCGACAACTGATGCTCTAACTCACGGCGCAAATCGTGCACGCTCATGTCAGAGGTATCCACTACTAAATCCGACATGCCCTTTATTGGCAGCAACATCTGACGTTCAGCGGCAATACCCTGTGAAAGCGTGCCATTTTCCTGCAGCGGATGGGTGCGGCGGACAGAGTCGTAGCGGGCGATGAGGGTGTCGTCGTTGGCATCAAAGAAGATGACATAGGGCTGGCGCCCCTCATTGCGGAGTCCGTCGAGCACCTCCCCCAAACTGCCGGCGAACGCGCGCGAGCGCACGTCGGTGACGATAGCGAGGCGCTCTACTGGAGAGTCCGCCTCAAACGACAACTCGACCATGCGCATAATTAACTCCGGTGGCAGGTTGTCTGCGACATACCAGCCCATCTCCTCCAAGACGCTGGCGGCCGTATTGCGTCCGGAACCGGACATGCCGGTAATCAACACAAGTGACTTTTCAGCCTGAGGGGAATAACCCGAAGTAATCATGCCATCACTCTAATACAATTCCGCCCAACCGCTCTCGGTTTTACTAGCGGAAGTAAACCCCCTAGCACTGTTTCAAGTGCGGTTTTAGCCACTTGTTTACCTACTTCTACGCCTACTCTCCCGGACCGACATCCGAGTTTGGATCTGACGGCTTCTCGTCTGGATGGAGGTAATCGTAAACAGTTTTCGCGAGCATCGGCCCGAAACCAGCCACTTCTTCGATCTGCTCGACGCTGGCCTTCTTCAGCGCCGCAACGGAACCAAAGTGCTTGACCAACTCACTGCGGCGTGCTGGCCCCAGCCCCTTAATGCCATCAAGCACCGAAGAACGCATGCGTTTAGAGCGCTGCTGGCGGTGATAATTAATGGCAAAGCGGTGCGCCTCATCACGAATTCGCTGAATAAGGTACATCGCCTCCGAATTGCGCGGCAGAATGAGTGGCTCATCATCGTCGGGAATCCACAGCTCTTCTAAGCGCTTGGCAATCCCCACCAACGTCACATCGGTGACCTCGAGTTCATCGAGGACCGCCTGTGCGGCTGCGACCTGCGGTGCACCACCGTCGACGATGAACAACTGTGGCGGGTAGGCAAACTTGCGGTTACTCCGCGACTGCTCATCGACGGCATCAGTCGTCTCTTCGACGAACATCTCGCTTGCATCATCGGGCATGGCGAGCTTGTCCTCGTTATGGCGCAGAAAACGACGGCGCACCACCTCAGCGATAGAACCGACGTCGTCCGAGCGACCGTCACCCGCTGCATCTTTGATTCGGTAGCGGCGGTAGTCGGACTTCTTGGGCAATCCATCCTCGAAGACCACCAACGAGGCCACCACATCGGTGCCCTGAATATGCGAGATGTCAGTGCACTCGATGCGCAGCGGCGCTTCATCCATAAATAGCGCGTCCTGGAGTTCGGAGAGAGCCTGCGATCGAGTAGTTAGATCTCCACTTCGCTTTAGCTTGTGCTGGCGTAGCGCTTCAGCTGCATTTTTCTGCACGGTCTCCATGAGCGTCCGCTTGTCACCGCGTTGTGGGACGCGAATATCTACATTGGTGCCACGAATATCGGTCAAAAATGCAGTAACCTCGTCAAGATCGTCGGGCGTGGCCTGAACGAGAATTTCGCGTGGCACAACCTGGGCGGCAGTGGTTGATTCATCGCCGTCGACATCCGCGTGCTTGGCGGCGTCGCCATAGAACTGTGTCAGGAACTGCGTTAGCAGCCCACCCAAGCTGGGGTCAGTTTCTCCCTCTCGAAACTCCGTAGTCGCGTACTCGCCGGACTTCTCCACTACCCAGCCGCGCTGACCGTAAATACGTCCCGCCCGAACATGGAAAATCTGCACGGCCGCTTCCAGTTCGTCGGTTGCCAGCGCAATAAAGTCGGCATCGGCGGCGTCGGAAAGCACGACTGACTGCCGCTCCATGACCTTGTCGATGGCAGCGAGGTTGTCGCGCAGACTAGCGGCGCGCTCGAAGTCTAACTCGCCGGCAGCTTCCTCCATTTCCTTTTTTAAGCGCCTCGTGACCGGGCCCGTATTTCCCGACATGAAGCTGGTAAAACCACGGACAATTTCGCGGTGTTCCTCGGCACTGACACGGCCGACACAAGGCGCCGAGCATTTGTCGATATAGCCGAGCAAACAGGGCCGCCCCAGGGCTTGCTGCCGGTTGAAGACTCCCTTTGAACAGGTGCGGGCTGGGAAAACTCGTGTAAGCAAGTCGAGCGTTTCTCGGATAGCCCACGCGTGTGAATAAGGCCCGAAATAACGCACGCCCTTCCGGCGCGGTCCTCGGTAGAGAAAGAGCCGCGGGTACAGCTCTCCAACGCTGACGGCCAACATCGGATACGACTTGTCGTCGCGGTACATCACGTTGAACCGCGGATTAAAGCGCTTGATCCAGGTGTACTCCAACTGCAGCGCTTCGACTTCATTGTGGACGACAGTCCACGTCACCTTCGAAGCGGACTGCACCATCTGGCGGGTGCGGGGATGAAGCCGAGTTAAGTCCTGGAAATAGTTAGACAAACGCGCACGGAGATTCTTCGCCTTGCCGACGTAGAGAACGCGCCCGGTTGAATCGAGAAAACGGTACACCCCCGGCTCCGTGGGAATGGTGCCGGGGGCGGGACGGTACTGAGAAGGGTCAGTCACTTACGGTGTCCTTAAAACGTGTCCTTGGGTTAGTCCTCCGGCATGAACTCGTCTTCAAGTTCACGGAACCGGCGGATGTCTTCCACGACGCGGCTGCCGTCGGCCGACTGGATCGCGAGCATCGGCACAAACTCAAAGTCAGGCAGCTCCAAGCGAGCCCAGCGGGACTTCTTTGGAAAACTCAGGCCGTAGATATCGACCCACGGGTAAAACTTCGCATTGAGTAGATTGCGGACTTCCACACCCCTGGCATTGACGCGAACGCGAGCCCGAGTCAGCAGCAGGATTACCCCGGCGATGATCAAACCAATCATTGGGAAAGCCAGCTGGTCGATAGCGGTCACCGAAGCTCCGGTGTTACCAAAGTCCACCACGATACCCATGAAGATATGGATAGCGAAAACCACAACTGCAGCGATAATCGCCCACAGACGCAGCTTTTGCGAGGTGATTTCCAACAGCCATTTGTCTTCGCTACCGGTGTCGACGGCAGTCGAATTGCTGTGGCGTTCGGAGTTACCCATTCTTACTCAGCTCCACCTTCACGAAGGGACTTCAACACTGCGACGGTGTGCAGCGCTGCGGCCATGGCCTCGCGACCTTTATTCTCCGCGGCGCCCTCACCGCCGGCACGATCAATTGCTTGCTGTTCAGTGTTGCAGGTCAACACACCATTGCCAACTGGCGTTTCACAGTCCAGTGCGATCCGCGTCAGGCCCTCAGTCACCGAGTCGCAGACATAGTCGAAGTGCGGCGTACCACCGCGGATAACGCACCCCAGCGCCACCACGGCGTCGTGAGTTCGCGCGAGCTGTTGCACCACAACCGGAATCTCCAGAGCACCGACGACAGTCACATCCGTGACTACAGCGCCGACCTCCTCGGCCTGGGACAGCGCTTCACGACGAAGCTGCCCAGTAATCTCCTCGTTCCAGTGAGAGGTGACCAGACCGACGGTCACACCAGTGGAATCGGGAACGGTAATTTCAGGAAGACCTGCGCCACTCATCTACTGTGCTCCTTCTGTCGACATGCCGTGGGTCTCCATGTACTCATCCAACCAAGGAAGTTCATGGCCCATGCGTTCGCGCTTTGTCAACAAGTATTTCAAGTTATCCTCGTTGACCTCAACTGGCACCGGTACCCGGCGGCTCATCTCCAGTCCATAACCACCTAGGCCGGCACGCTTGGTCGGATTGTTCGTCAGCAGCGCCATAGAGGTGACCCCAAGATCCTGCAGAATCTGTGCACCAGTGCCGTACTCGCGGGCGTCCGACGGCAAACCGAGTGCGAGATTGGCATCAACGGTGTCAGCGCCTTCATCTTGCAGGTGGTAGGCCTGCAGCTTCGGCATCAGACCAATGCCTCGGCCTTCGTGACCGCGCATGTAGAGAATGACGCCGCGCCCTGCCTCGTGGACCATGCGCATGGAGTTGTGCAGCTGCTGACCGCAGTCGCAGCGGCGAGATCCCAATGCGTCGCCGGTGAGGCATTCGGAGTGCACACGCACGAGGACATCCTGGCCATCGTTGGAAGACACATCCCCCACAACGAGAGCGACATGCTCGACACCGTCGATAAGGCTGCGGTAACCAATGGCACGGAACTCGCCGTAGTCGGTCGGCAGCTTGGTTTCGACAACGCGCTCAATCAGGTGCTCGTTGTGGCGACGGTATTCGATGAGCTGCTCGATGGAAATCAGCGCTAAATCGTGCTCGTCGCAGAAGCGACGTAGTTCCTCCGCGCGAGCCATGCCGGTCGGGTCTTCCTCGGAGACAACCTCACACAGCACACCGGCAGGACGAAGCCCTGCCAGGCGGGCGAGATCGACCGCAGCCTCGGTGTGGCCGGCACGGACGAGGACGCCACCATCGCGAGCTCGCAACGGAACCACGTGTCCCGGTCGGGTGAAATCGTGCGGGCTGGACGTGGGGTCAGCCAGAGTACGAATGGTGTTCGCACGATCTGTGGCGGAAATGCCGGTCGTACCGGTGTTGGCATCCACGGTCACTGTATATGCGGTACCGCGGGCATCCTCATTCTCCGACACCATCGGTGGCAGATTGAGACGCTCGCAGTCCTCGGCGGTCAGCGGTGCACAGATGTAACCAGAGGAATAGCGAACCATAAAGGCAACAAGTTCAGGCGTTGCCTTCTCTGCGGCGAAGATAATGTCGCCCTCGTTCTCACGATCTTCATCGTCGACGACGACCACGGCCTTACCGGCTGCGATGTCCGCAATGGCCCGTTCAACAGAATCGAACTTAATCACAGTCTTGTAGCTTATCTTTCCAACATTTTCTCGACGTACTTGGCTAGCACATCGACTTCCAAATTGACCTTGGTGCCTACTGTGGTCGAACCAATAACGGAGTCCGTCAGCGTCGTCGGTATCAGACTGACCTCAAAGAACCCCTCGCCTACTGCAGAGACAGTCAACGAGGTGCCATCCACGGCAATTGAGCCCTTTTCCACGACATACTTGGAGAGCTGCTCCGGCAGAGAAATCCGCACTACTTCCCAGCGTTCCCCTGGCGTGCGCGAAATAACCTCGCCGGTGCCATCGATATGTCCCTGCACGATATGGCCGCCGAGGCGTTGCCCTACTGCGGTTGCACGTTCGAGGTTGACCTTGGAACCGACCTCAACCTGGCCGAGACTCGACCTATCCAGAGTCTCTTGCATGAGATCAGCGGTAAAGAAGTCATCGCCAAACTCCACGACGGTCAAACAAACGCCATTGACAGCAATGGAGTCACCGTGGTGCACGTCGTCAAGCACGGTGGTCGCGCGGATGGTCAGAGTAATGGAATCGGCTTCGCGGTGGATTTCGCGAATTTCGCCGAGCTCCTCAACAATTCCCGTAAACATAGTGGTCAGGAAAATCCTTTACCGTTTGTTATAAATTGAAAGATTTTTACAAAACTAACTCTAGCCGGTCTACCCGCGATCTTTGCCACTGCGGAGTGCCGTGATCAAGATGTCGTCCCCCAGAGTCTCGACCGCGACGGTACGGAAACGGGAGATGTCAGTGATGGAGGTCTCGTGGTTGGCCGATGTCACTGGCAGGCCAGCGCCGAGAAACGCCGGGGCAATGTAGGACTCAATCGCGTCGACAGCATCGGCTTCTAAGAAAGCGCCGGCGAGCCGTGGGCCGCCTTCTACCAGCACGTCAATAAGCCCCATATCCGCCATTGTCTCCAGCGCCACTTCCACATCGTGAGTGCGAATGTGGCGGAAGTTATCGCCACGGATATTCGCATCGGCGGCGACCTCCGATGTACCAATCGCGATGCGCAGAGGCTGCGTTGACAGCTCCTCGCCGTCTGGTGTGCGCGCGGTCAATCGCGGATTGTCGGCGAGCACTGTTCCCGTTCCGACGACAATCGCTTGCCGACGTGCACGATCTACATGTACCCGTGCCCGCGCCTGCTCCCCCGTAATCCACTGCGAGGTGCGGTCGGTAGCGGCGGCGAAACCATCCAGCGTGCCCGCTGTCTTCAACGTGATGTGTGGGCGCCGAGTGCGCTGCCAGTGTAACCATGGACGTAAGTAGCCGGCGGCTACTCGGTCACGCTGGAATTCTTCAACGACCTCGATATCTTTATAACGCAACCACTCGCTGCCGCCAGCGGCGACGGGATTAGGATCGGCGACCGCAAATATGACGCGGGAAACACCGGCTGCCGCAAGTGCCTCGGTGCACGGTGGTGTACGGCCGATATGATTGCACGGCTCTAGTGTGACCACTGCAGTGCCGCCCTGAGCTCGTGCCCCAGCCATCTCCAATGCCTGTGGCTCTGCGTGTCGCCCGCCTACAGGCTCAGTTCCGGCCACACCGACCGCGATCCCTGCGGTATCGAGAATGACGCAACCAATCGGTGGATTGGGATAGGTGGTGCCTTGAACCCGCTGGCCGGCTTCTATGGCCAATGCCATAGCTTGGGCGTCAGTCAGCGGCTGTGCGGAGACGAGATCCGGAAACTGTGCCACCGTTTCTCACCGCCGTCTACTTTGTTGCAGCAGCGGTTGCCAATGCGCGCAGCTCATCGACAGCCGCGGCACGATCCTCAGCGCCGAATACGGCCGAGCCTGCGACAAAGGCATCGCAACCAGCGGCGGCAGCGGATTCGATGGTCTTGGCGGAGATACCACCGTCAATCTCGATCAGAGTATCCAGACCATCGGCATCAATACGCTGACGCAGCTTCTCGACCTTGGCCAGCTGATCCGGCATAAAGGACTGGCCCCCGAAACCGGGTTCGACACTCATGACCAGCACCTCGTCGAATTCGGCGAGGTGATCCAGCCACGGCTCAATTGGGGTACCCGGGCGCAGCGAGAACCCGGCCTTCACGCCCTGGGAACGAATGTGGCGGGCCAGTGCGATGGCGTCGTCGGCGGCTTCAACATGGAAAATAACGGAGCTCGCCCCCGCTTTGATGTAGGTGTCGGCCCACTTCTCCGGGTTTTCAATCATGAGATGGACATCCAAGTACTTGTCCGTCACCGCAGCTACGGCCTCCAGCACCGGAGCGCCGAAGGACAGGTTGGGAACGAAGTGGCCATCCATAACGTCGATATGCAGCCAATCTGCATTGGCTACAGCCGCAACCTCGCGGTCGAGGCGAGCGAAGTCAGCAGCGAGAATGGACGGGGCAATAATTGGTGCGCTCATAACCTCTGAGCCTAGTCGTTCTTGCGCAAAACTGAGAAGAACATCGCATCGGTCCCGTGGCGGTGTGGCCACATCTGCACAGATGGATACGGCCCGACATCAGTCATCGGCGCTACCAACTCGTGTGCATTCAGCTCAGTCACCGGCAATTCCGCCACTGCTCTATCGACTATGCCCCTGGTTTCCCGCAGATGCGGCGAACACGTGGAGTAGACGATGATGCCACCCGGCCGTGCCAGACGCACAGCTTCGCTGAGCAGTTCAAACTGCAGCGTAGTCAAGGAGTTGAGATCGGACGGCGACTTCCGCCAGCGCGATTCCGGGCGACGGCGGAGCGAGCCCAAGCCAGAGCAGGGCGCGTCTACCAAAATGCGGTCAAAGCCTGCCTCGAGCCCGGTATCACGACCATCCGCAACCGTTACAGTCACTGGCAGCCCGGCCGTGGCTTTTTTCACCAGTTCTGCGCGAGTCGCCGATACCTCAACAGCATCGAGCTCCGCGCCCTCAATAGCTGCAATGCCGCCGATGAAAGCTGACTTACCACCGGGGCCGGAACACAGATCTAACCAGCGGCCGCTGTCTTCACCGGCAACGGGTGCCATGGTGACGGCACGCGCAATGAGCTGAGAACCCTCGTCCTGCACCGCAGCCAAGCCCTGTCGTACCGGCTCCAACTCTCCTGGGGCACCGGAGTCCAAGCGCACGCAGTACGGCGACCACGGTCCCTCTTCACCGCCGGTGATCAGTGCCAATTCCTCAGCGGTGATCTCGCCCGGACGAGCGACCAAGTGCACCAGCGGGCGGGCATCGTCAGCAGCGAGTGCCTGCTGCAATTCACCGGCTTGTGCACCGAGTGCGCGGGCAAACTCCATCGCAATCCAGCGCGGGTGGGCATGCTTCATTGCCACGTAGCCAATCGGATCGGTCGCAGGATCCGGCGCAATCTCAGCCACCCATTCGCTTTCGGTCTTCGAGGAGACCTTCCTCAAAATGGCATTGACAAAGCCGCGCGCGCCAGGTCCCGCCACCTTCGCCACTGCCCGCACCGAGGTATCGACCGCCGCGTAGGCGTCGACGCGCGTACGCAGCAGCTGGTACGTGCCCAGGCGTAGCACGTCCATCACCGGTCCAGCAATATCGCTTAACGGGCGTGACGACGATGCCTCAATCACGGCGTCCAACAGGCCTTCCGCCCGCAGTGTGCCGTACGTCAGCTCCGTTGCAAAAGCAGCATCCCGCCCCTTGAGCTTGTGTGTCTTCAGCAACTTGGGCAGCAGGAGGTTTGCGTAAGCATCCTTCTCGCGAACGTCGGCTAGTACCTTCAGTGCGACCTTGCGCGGCTGGTCAATGCCACCGCGATTATCCCCACCTCGGATGTCACGGTTACGGTTGCGGTCATTGCGGTTCTGTCCGCCGCGGTTGCTGCGCTGCCGTCCGCCACCGGTGTGGCGGGGTTTGTCGTTGCCCATTTACTCGCAGACCTTTCCGCCGGGTTGGCTACCTCGCGCCCAGTCGGACGCATCCATCATCTTCTTACCCTGTGGCTGCACCTTCACCAGCTGCACATAGCCATCGGCACAACGCACGGATACCCGGTGCTTCTCCACTACCAACTCACCCGGTGTGGCGGCTGCAGCCTCCGGAGCAGCTGCCTTTCGCACCTCGTCGACCGCGGCGCTGTCCTCGTCGGAAAGCGGGGTGAGCTCTCCGACCTTCAAACGTGCGCCGTCGAGGGTCGTCCACGCACCTGGGGCAGGCGTGAACGCGCGAGCGCGGCGGTCGAGAAGATGTCGCGGCTGAGTCCAAACGATTCGGGCATCCTCCGGCCCGAACTTAGCGGCGTAGCTGACGTCCTGTTCCGGCTGAGCGGTCGGACGCAACGCACCGGCTTCGATGCCGTCCATGGTGGCGGCTAGAAGATCCGCGCCGGAGTATGCGAGGCGGGTCAAAAGGCCGTCGGCATTATCGGTCGGGCGAATCGCTTCGGTGACGGTACCGAAAACTGGTCCGGTATCCAGGCCCTTTTCAATCCGGAAGGTACTGGCACCCGTGACTTCATCGCCGGCAGCGATAGCTGCCTGCACCGGCGCGGCACCTCGCCAAGCAGGAAGCAGTGAGAAATGCAGATTGACCCAGCCGTGCGTCGGTACATCGAGCAATTCCTCCGGCACGAGATTGCCGTAGGCGACCACCGGGATGCAGTCGGCGTTTAACTCGCGGATCTGCTGCTGGATCTCTTCATCGCGCAGGGTCGTCGGGGTGAGCACGGGAATGTCGTGTTCCAAGGCCAGAGCCTTCACCGGCGAGGGCGAAAGCGACTTACCGCGGCCACGGCGGGCATCGGGGCGAGTGAGAACAGCGACGATTTCATGACGGGAGTCTTCTAGCAACTTCTTCAGTGCAACGACAGCAGGTTCCGGGGTTCCGGCAAAAATCAGGCGCACAGTAAGTGGATTCCTTCCTGGTGGACCTAGTTGTTCTAGTTAATCTAGTGATGAAACTCGGGGCGCCACACCCAGGGGTCTAGGCGCAGGTGAGTTAACCGCGGTTGAGGAACCAGTCCTGCTCACGCAGAGAACGCATCGCGGTCTTGCGCTCGTCGCCCTCGAGACGCTTCAAAAACAGCACACCATCCAGGTGGTCGCTTTCATGCTGCACACAGCGAGCCAGCAAATCATCAGCTTCGAAGCTCACCGGTGTGCCGTGGCGATCCTGGCCAGTAACGCGCACACGTGCGTGTCGAGTCACGGGTCCATTAATACCCGGGATAGATAGGCATCCTTCGATTTCGTGGACAGTCTCGTCGCCGATGGCTTCCCATTCCGGATTGACGATGTGCCCGCGGGTGCCGTTGCAGTCGTAGACGAAAACGCGCTGCAGCACGCCGACCTGGTTTGCCGCGAGCCCGACGCCCTGTTGCTCGTCCATCGTGTCGAACATGTCATCAATCAGGTGCGACAGCGTCGCGTCGAAATCAGTGACGGTATCCGCCTTGGACAGCAACACCGGATCGCCGAAAAGACGTACCTCACGAACTGCCATGAACTTAGAGCCTCCAAGAAAACTGGTGTGAATCAAGCGATAACGCGCTCATTTTAGCAGCTAGCCGAAATTAATCGGATCGACGACAACGCGCACCGGCGTCGGGTCCTTCCTGGTCGCTCGAACGACCTGTGCTGCCTTCAACGCCGCTCCCACCGCCCGTGCTTGCCGACGGTCACAGCGCACCAACATCCGCTGAATAGGTGTACCCGGTTCCACGCCTGCTGGTGGTCTGGCGTTGCGGGGAAGGTCTACCGGCCCCAGGATTTCCGCGCCCGATGGAACCTCCAGGGACTCCATGAAGTTACGCAGGCCCTCTTCAGTCCCGTCCACCGCTGCCACGTGAAAGGCCGGAGGCAGAGTGGCGGCTGTACGGTCGGCCAATTCCCTGTTCGCAGCGCCTACCGCGTCCCATGCCAGAAGATCGGCCACAGTCGGGACTGCAGCATCCGCATCGATAACCACTGCCCCTCCTCGCTCCCGCGGTCGCGCAAGCGTGACAGCTCGAGACCAATGCGCATAGGCCTCTTCATGAGCGCGCAAGTCCTGCCGGCCGAGCATCGCCCAAGTGTCCAGCAGCATCACTGCACCGTAGCCCTCCGGCGCATAAGGCTCGGCTCCCGGCGTGGCCACCACGACCCTCGGGCCTTCGGGAATGTCGTCAACAATCCGTTCGCCAGAGGAAGCGACGACTGGGAATGGACTGAAAATACGACCAAACTCTTCCGCCGTACGTTCACTGCCGACCACGACTGGCCGAATCTTGGTGGAACCGCAGCTATGGCAACGGTGGTGGATGTCGATGCGGCCACACCACCGACAGGTCGGCGGCGCCGGATCGTCCGGGTTATCGGACGGTGGAATTCCCAGTGGACCGTTACACCAGCGACAGCGCGCAGGCGCGCCACAGGAGCGACACGACAATGTCGGTACATATCCCTTGCGGGGTACCTGGACCAGAATCGGAAGCTCTTCGCGCAGCGCGGCTTTTGCCCGTCGAAAAGCGATGGCAGGAAGGCGTCCCCTACTCACGTCATCCGGGTCTTCGGAAGTGTCCGTGGAGGCAATCATCTCCGGCATGGATTCAGCGAGGGCGTCGGCGCCTGCAACCAGATTGTGCGCCCAACCTGAGGAGACCAGCAGCTGCACCTCTGCTGTACGGCTATACGATGCAAAAATAAGAGCGCATCCCTCCTGCGCACTTCGCGTGACCAGCACCTCGCGAGAGTGGACGTAGGGTGCGCGGGGGTCTACGAGGTTGTCATCGCCATCATCGACAATCACTGCTAAACGCAGATTCTGCACTGGGGCGTACGCTGCCGAGCGCGTTCCGACGACTATGCGCCCCTGGCCGTGCAGGATATCCAGGTAGCGGCGATAGCGGGACTCGGGACCGAGACCAGCCCCGAGAAGAGTGAGCTGACGGGCAGAAATGAGCTCGCGAAAAGCGCTCTCGAAGCGTGCCTGCGTGCGTGCGTCCGGCACAATGATGAGAACACCGCCACCATCGCGGGCGACCGAAACGCTGAGCGCGGCGAGCATGGCTGCCACCTGTTCCCCTGGAACTGGCTGCCACGCTGCGCGTGCCGGGGCGCCCTTGCGGACGGAATCGACAAAGGATTCGCCGAAGACATAGTTGCCCCACGCGGAAAGGTCCGGATCCTCGGTGGCAAGCTTTCCCAATTCCTCCCACGTTGGGGGCATCTTCTCCTTGCGGGCACGTTCGGCCCGTGCATGACGGGTTGGGATGGCGGATCGAATGATGTTTGAGCGTGTTGCGCCGTAATACTCCGCCAGAGAATCCACCAACCGTCGAAGCTGTGGCGGATAGACAACCTCAGAGCTGATGACATCCTTGAGATAGGACAGTTTGCCGTCGTGAGTGGGCGTGGCACAGCGCTCCAGTACCAGCGCATTGACCAATTGGCCGTGGAAGCGAATCCGCACGCGGCAACCGACAACCGCTTCCTCCGCTAGCGCGCGCGGAACCAGGTAATCGAAGGGGCGATCCAACTGCGGCAGCCCCAAAAGTGGAAGCACCCGCGCGACTGGCAGCTTCTCAGCTGCGGCGGCGGGTGCGAAGGGGGCGTCGGTCATAGAGTCTTACTCTACTTCCCCACCCCAGGGTCATGCTGGCGGGTGGTGTTTATCCCAGGCCAGCGGCTGCGCGGAGCTCTTCAACACGGTTGAGTTGCTCCCACGGCAGGTCCAAGTCAGTTCGGCCAAAGTGACCGTAGGTGGAGGTCTGCGCATAAATCGGGCGCAGCAAGTCCAGGTCACGAATAATAGCGGCCGGACGAAGGTCGAAGACCTTGTTGATAGCCTCGCGGATGGCGTCGTCCGAAACGTGACCGGTGCCGAAAGAGTCGACGTAAAGGCCTACCGGGCGAGCGCGGCCGATAGCGTAGGCGACCTGAATCTCCAGGCGGTCAGCCAGACCTGCGGCCACGGCATTCTTCGCAACCCAACGGGTGGCATAGGCGCCGGAGCGGTCCACCTTTGACGGGTCCTTACCCGAGAATGCGCCGCCACCGTGACGAGCCATACCGCCATAAGTGTCGACGATAATCTTGCGGCCGGTCAGGCCGGCATCGCCCATCGGGCCACCGATAATAAACTGGCCAGACGGGTTGACCAGCAGATTCAATTCCTCGGTAACAAAGCGCTCGCGCAAGTTAGCGTCGTCGAGCACCCAATCGACTACGTGAGTCTTAATCTGCTCGGTAATCCACTCCTGGGTCACATCCGGGTCGTGCTGCGTGGACACCACTACGGTGTCCAAGTACACCGGGTTATTGTCTTCGTCGTAAGCGAAGGTGACCTGAGTCTTACCATCCGGTCGAAGCGATGGGACGATGCCTTCCTTGCGTACCTGCGTCAAGCGGCGAGCCAGACGGTGCGCCAGTGCAATCGGTAGCGGCATGTACTCCGGAGTTTCGTTGGTAGCGTAGCCGAACATCAGCCCCTGGTCGCCAGCGCCCTTGAGATCTTCTGCTTCGACTTCGCCACCAGAGCTGCGTGCTTCCAGAGAAGTGTGCACACCGTCGTGGATGTCTGAAGATTGCTCACCGATCGAAATGGAGACGCCACAGGTCTTGCCGTCAAAGCCCTTTTCAGAAGAATCGAAACCGATCTCCTTCAGTCGACTCCGGACAATTCCAGGGATGTCAACGTAGCTCTTCGTGCGAACCTCGCCAACAACATGGACTAAACCGGTAGTCACCACAGTCTCAACGGCGACCATCGATGCAGAATCCTGCGCGAGCATAGCGTCAAGGATGGAGTCCGAAATCGAGTCGCAAATCTTATCTGGGTGCCCCTCGGTAACAGATTCACTGGAAAACAGCCGAAGATTAGAGGCCACGAGCAGTACAACTTTCTTCTAGATCATTTCCCCAGCCCTGCGATGTCGCTGCGGCGTGGGTTTTCGTTTGATTCGATAATTATAGACCAAGCGGTTCAGTCGCCGTAGTAGGCACCGGCTACTCCGCTGGCTGAGGTTCCTGTCGCAGCTCGGAAACTGCATCCAAAATCGAACCGGCCACCGAGAATTTTGAGCCCCGCGGCACGTCCCACTGCTCGCCATCGAGAGACAACAACCAGCCGACATTGTCCGTCGCACCGAAAGTTTGCCCACCTGAGACGTCGTTACACATGAGCAAATCGCAGCCCTTGCGCACAATTTTCTGCTTCGCAAGCTCGAGTGGCGTCGTCGTCTCGTCGCCGGTCTCAGCCGCAAAGCCCACCATCGTCGTGGTTGCCGGAATCTCGCCCGCTTTACGACGCTCCACAGTGGTAGCCAGAATGTCAGGGTTTTCTACGAGCTGGATGTTGCTCAAAGCGTCGTCTGCGACGCCCTTCTTCATCTTGGCCCCAGCGGTCGATGCCGGACGGAAGTCGGCGACGGCAGCGGCAAAAATGCAGACATCGGCCAACTTGGAGTGTTCGTGGGCGGCCTTGGCCATCTCCAAAGTGGAATCAACCTTTACAACATTCGCGCCCAGCGGTGTCGGCAACTGATCTGTATGTCCTGCCACCACAGTGACCTGAGCGCCACGCTGTGCTGCCATCTCCGCTAGCGCGAAGCCCTGACGCCCTGAGGAGTGGTTGCCGATAAAACGTACCGGGTCGATAGCCTCACGGGTGCCACCGGCAGTAATCATGAAGCGCACGCCCTCGAAGTCGCGGCGGAAGTGGCGCGGATTCTCGACTGCCGCTAATGCCAGCGAAACTATCTGCTCTGGCTCCGGCAGACGACCTGGACCAGTGTCCTTACCAGTCAAACGGCCATGGGCCGGATCGAGGACAATAGTGCCATGGCGACGAAGAATCGCGATATTATCGCGCGTAGCTGGATGGTTCCACATCTCAGTGTGCATGGCAGGAGCCAGAACCACCGGGCAGGTCGCCACAAGCAAAGTTGCGGTGAGAAGGTCGTCGGCACGCCCGTGTGCGGCACGCGCCATAAAGTCGGCAGTCGCGGGAACCACGACGACGAGGTCGGCCTCCTGCCCCACGCGGACATGCTGAACTTCATCGACTGCGTCAAAAACCGTAGTCGACACCGGGTTCCCCGACAGCGCCTCGAAAGTAGCCGCACCTACAAAATTCAATGCGGACTCGGTGGGAACGACGCGAACATCGTGACCGAGTTCCTTGAAGCCACGAACAACGTGTGCGGCCTTATATGCAGCGATGCCGCCGGCAACCCCGACGACAACCTTTAAACATTCGGATACGTCAGCATTACCGGCGGCATGCATACAGATATCTCCCCTTAAGGAAATGCTCTAGCCCTCAGTGTGGTCCAGCAGACCAGCGTTAATTTCACGAAGAGCGATGGACAGAGGCTTCTCAGCGACCCCCGGAGTAACCAGCGGGCCAACGTACTCCAGCATGCCTTCGTCAATCTGCTGGTAGTAGTCATTAATCTGGCGTGCACGCTTGGCAGCGAAGATAGCCAGAGCGTACTTCGAAGAAGCCTTACCAAGCAGCTCATCGATCGGCGGATTGGTAATACCAATTGGCGGGTCGAACACTGCCTCGGTGGCGGTATTTTCCTGGGTCACGAGAAATCTTTCCTCAATAGAACGTGAGTTACTGGGGTGACAATAGAAACCGTCGGAGCAATAGAAACACCATTGCTTGGAAACGATTTCTACTATCGATGATGTGGAGTCGCCCTGTTACTTGCCAGTAGTCAGCGCCCGAGCGATGGCCGCCACAGCATCATCGACATTGTCGTTGACAACAACCTCATCGAATTCGTGCTGAGCATCCATTTCCACTCGCGCGGTTTCCAGGCGACGCTTGACTTGCGCCTCGGTTTCCGTGCCACGACCAGTGAGCCTGCTGACGAGAATCTCCCAGCTTGGCGGAGCCAAGAACAGCAGGTGAGCATTCGGCGCTACCTTACGGATGGAACGGGCTCCCGCCAGATCCACCTCAACGAGTACCGGACGTCCCTCGGCGAGAGCTTTATCCACCGGGCCACGCGGCGTACCAGAACGCTGCAGACCACCGTGGATTTCAGCCCACTCGAGCATCTCTCCAGCATCAATATGCTGTTGGAACTTCTCCGGGGTCACGAAGAAATAGTCGCGGCCATCGACCTCACCCGGCCGTGCGGCGCGGGTGGTCATGGAAACGCTGAAGTACAGTCCGGGAACCTCGGCACGGAGCCGACTGACAACAGTGGATTTTCCCACACCGGCAGGGCCGGCAAGGACTACCAGCTGACCGTTTTCATTCCCGGCCACTGCGACTAGTCCTCCACTGCGTAGCCGAAGCGCTCCAGCAGAGCGCGACGCTGACGGTCACCCAGGCCACGCAGGCGGCGGGTCTGAGCAATCTCCAGGTCATTCATGATGTCCTGTGCCTTGACCTTGCCGACCTTCGGCAGAGCCTCGAGCAGAGCGGAGACTTTCATCTTGCCGATGATCTCGTTCTCGTCAGCCTGCTTGAGAACCTCTGGCAGGTCGATAGCGCCACGCTTCAGCTTGTCCTTGAGCTCTGCGCGTACCTTGCGGGCCTGAGCTGCCTTCTCGAGTGCTGCTGCACGCTGCTCCGGGGTCAACTGCGGAAGGGCCACGTGTTCCTCCGTAAAAATAGATTGGTTAGCTTCTTATTTACTTGCACGAGCCTCGCGTCCACCAAGGGCAGGCAACGACACCGTGCTTAACGATTGGAGACCGTACCGCACTTACCGGTTGTTGAGGCAAATGCTGACGGGGTGTCGATAAAAATGACACCAGGGCTTTATCCGCCCCACCTTTCGGTCATGGTCAACCAACTCCGGCGATTGTAGCACCGTTTGCCCAGGAGAATGGAAATTGACCACGGTTTTTGTACGAAATCTCCCAGGAATCGTCACAGTAACTTGCCCATACCTACTCCGCCGCCACCTGAGGCTCATTAGGAAAATCTCGTCAGCTAGGTACGGAAGAAGCCCGCAGGGGCACCTGTTCTATGAGGTGCGCCCTGCGGGCCTCTGCCAAATCGTCGATTCGCTGCTAACTCTCGGATAGGAACGGAGCCGCAGCTTCAATAGTTGCGCGCCGCAGCGCAGCAGGATCAGGCCCAGCGGAGAGAATTGCACGCGAAATATTTGGCAGTGCAAGCCCCTTGGATTCCCCTGCCAGACGATCTACATCGGCCGGGGTTCCACCCTGAGCTCCCACACCGGGCATGAGAATGGGACCACGCAGGTCACTGAGCACCGGGGCGTCGTCAAGCGTTGCGCCAACAACAACGCCGATGCTGCCCGCCTTTGCACCAGCGTCAATCTGGCGGGCATTAATAGCGGCTGCCTGGTTGACCATGGTCTGAGCCAGACTCTCACCCGAAACGGTCGCCTTTTGTACGGACGCACCTTCCGGATTGGACGTTGCGGCCAACACGAACAGGCCGCGTCCGTTCTCCAACGCCAACGAAACCGCCGGATCAAGAGCACCGAACCCGAGGTACGGAGAAACCGTCAGAGCGTCGGCTGCCAGCGGCGAGCCATCCGATAGCCAGGCTTCGGCGTATGCAGCCATAGTCGAACCGATATCGCCACGCTTGGCATCTGCAATCGACAGCGCACCTGCGTCCTTCAGGTCCGCCAACGTCCGCTCCAGGACGGCAAAGCCCTTGGAACCGTAGGCTTCGAAGAACGCCACCTGGGGCTTGACGACGGCAACGATGTCACCAAACGCTTCGACGCATGTGGTGGCAAAGCGCTCTAGACCTTCTGCCGATCGCGGTAACTGCCAGGCATCCAGCAACCTAGGGTGCGGGTCGATTCCCACACAGAGCCGGCCGCGCTCGGCGACAACCTCGCTGAGGCGATCGCCGAAACCCTTAATTGTCCGCACTGCGGATCCTTCAGCCTTCGCGGTCATGTTAGACCTGCTCCTGAGCAGCCAACTCTGCCGGGTGGAGCTCCTGCAGAGCCTTAACGCTCATCTCACCGTTGCGCAGTGCCAGGATGCCCTGCAGTGCTGCGACAGCGCCCTGAGCGGTAGTCACACAAGTTACGCCCTGGCTCACCGCAGCGGCGCGAATCTCGTATCCGTCAGAACGTGCGCCAGCGGAACCGGATGGGGTGTTGATAATGATGTCAACCTCACCGTCGCGGATCATGTCGACAATGTCGCGCTCGTCCGTCGGCGCTTCGGAATCAGTCGTACGCTTTGCGACGACCTCACACTCGACACCGTTGCGGCGCAGCATGCCGGCAGTACCCTCCGTTGCCAGGATGCGGAAGCCCATATCCGCCAGCGTGAGGATCGGGAAGACCAGAGTGCGCTTATCGCGGTTGGCCAGCGAGACGAAGATCGTGCCCTCGGTCGGCAGCTCACCGAAACCGGCCAGCTCGCCCTTGGCGAAAGCGGCACCAAAGTTGTCTGCCAAGCCCATGACTTCACCGGTGGACTTCATCTCCGGGCTCAGCAGGCTGTCGAGAGCGCGGCCCTCGAAGTCGCGGAAGCGGTTGAACGGCAGGACGGCTTCCTTAACCGCAATCGGAGCGTCAGCAGGCAGAGAGCCACCGTCGAAGTTGGACGGAATCATGCCCTCTTCGCGCAGTTCCGCGATAGTAGCGCCCATCATGACGCGGGACGCGGCCTTAGCCAGCGGAACTGAGGTTGCCTTGGAGACAAACGGTACGGTACGAGATGCACGCGGGTTGGCCTCGATGACGTAGAGCGTCTCGTCCTTGAGTGCGTACTGAACGTTCATCAGGCCCTTGACACCGATGCCGTGTGCCAGTGCCTTGGTGGATTCACGCACCTTGTCGATGATGCCTGCAGACAGAGTCATCGGAGGCAGCGCACACGCGGAGTCGCCGGAGTGAATACCGGCTTCCTCAATGTGCTCCATAACGCCGCCGAGGTAGACCTCTTCCCCATCACACAGTGCATCAACATCAATCTCGATGGCGCTGTCCAGGAAGCGGTCAACCAGTACCGGGTGCTCATTGGACAGCTCGGTAGCGCGGTTGATGTAGTCCTCCAGAGTGGCCTCATCGTAGACGATTTCCATGCCACGGCCGCCGAGGACGTAGGACGGACGGACCAGCACCGGGTAACCGATACCAGCGGCAACCTGGCGAGCTTCTGCGAAGGAGGTGGCGGTACCGAACTCCGGCGCCGGCAGCTTGGCCTCAGCCAGCACCTTGCCGAACTCACCGCGGTCCTCAGCCAGGTCGATTGCCTCTGGGCTAGTGCCGACAATCGGAACGCCTGCGGCCTGCAGACGCTCCGCCAGGCCCAGCGGGGTCTGGCCACCGAGCTGAACAATGACGCCTGCGACCTTTCCGGACTGGCTCTCAGCGTGGTAGACCTCGAGGACATCCTCGAAGGTCAATGGCTCGAAGTAGAGGCGATCTGCGGTGTCGTAGTCGGTGGAAACCGTTTCCGGGTTGCAGTTGACCATGACGGTCTCGTACCCAACCCGGGAGAGCTCGAGCGCCGCGTGGACACAGGAGTAGTCGAACTCAATACCCTGGCCGATGCGGTTAGGACCGGAACCGAGGATGATGACCTTTTCCTTCTCGGTCTGCGGGGCGACCTCGGACTCAGCAGCCGGGTCCAGCTCGTATGCCGAGTAGTGGTACGGAGTCTGTGCTTCGAACTCGGCGGAGCAGGTATCGACAGTCTTGAATACCGGGTGGATGTTCAGGCGCCAGCGCAGCTCGCGCACGCCGTCTTCCCCGGCCAACTCCGGACGCAGCGCAGCAATCTGGGCGTCGGACAGTCCCCAGTACTTAGCCTCACGCAGCAGGTCGGAGGTCAGCACCGGAGCGTCGATAAGCTCCTTGCGGATATCCTGCAGGTTTTCCATCTCGGCGATAAACCACGGATCCAGGCCGGAAGCTTCGTGGATCTGCTCGATGGAAGCACCCAGACGCTGAGCCAGCTCAACGTCGTAGATGCGACCTTCAGTCGGACGCTTCAGGTCCTCAAGGACAGCGTTGACATCGTTTGCGCGCTCACCTGCAAAGTCCTCATCCGGAACAGTCCAGAAACCAGCTGGCTTGTTCTCCAGCGAACGCATGACCTTACCGAGCGCGCCGATGTAGTTACGGCCGATAGCCATGGCCTCACCGACGGACTTCATGGTGGTGGTCAGCGTATCGTCAGCACCTGGGAACTTCTCGAAAGCAAAGCGTGGAGCCTTGACAATCACGTAATCCTGCACCGGCTCAAACGCTGCCGGGGTTTCACCGGTGATGTCGTTGGTGATCTCATCGAGGGTGTAGCCGATAGCCAGCTTGGCAGCAATCTTTGCAATCGGGAAACCAGTTGCCTTGGAAGCAAGCGCCGACGAGCGGGAGACGCGCGGGTTCATCTCAATGGTGATGATGCGGCCGTCATTCGGGTTGATGGCGAACTGGATGTTACAGCCACCGGTGTCAACGCCGACCTCACGCAGAATTGCGATGCCCTGGTCACGCATGGTCTGGAACTCGCGGTCGGTCAGAGTCATCGACGGAGCGACAGTCACCGAGTCACCCGTGTGGACACCGAGGGCATCAACGTTTTCAATGGAGCAGACCACGACAACGTTGTCGTCGCCATCGCGCATGAGCTCGAGCTCAAATTCCTTCCAGCCGAGGATGGACTCCTCGATCAGAACATTGGCCTCGGGCGATGCGGCCAGGCCGCCACCTGCAATACGGTCGAGGTCTTCCTGGTTGAAGGCCAGACCGGAACCCAGACCGCCCATGGTGAACGACGGGCGAACAACGACCGGAAGACCGAGCTCTGCAACAGTCTCGTGGACTTCTTCCATGTTGTGGCAGACGCGGGAACGTGCGGATTCGCCACCAATCTTGGCGACGATGTCCTTGAACATCTGGCGATCCTCACCGCGCTGAATGGCCGGAATATCAGCACCAATCAGCTCGACATTGTACTTCTCCAGAATGCCCTCGCGGTCCAGCTGAATAGCTGCGTTCAGTGCAGTCTGGCCACCGAGAGTTGCCAGGACAGCGTCAATCGGGTTGCCCTCTGCAGCTTCCTTGGCCAGGATCTTTTCGATGTACTTGGTTTCAATCGGCTCGATATAGGTGGAGTCTGCGAACTCCGGGTCAGTCATAATCGTTGCCGGGTTGGAGTTGACCAGCGTGACTCGCAGGCCCTCTTCGCGTAGCACGCGACAAGCCTGGGTGCCGGAGTAGTCGAACTCGCAGGCCTGACCGATAACAATCGGGCCGGAGCCGATAACCAGTACGTGGTTGATGTCTGTACGACGTGGCATGGTGTTAGGTCCCTTAGCCCTTTCCTACTTGTTCGAGTTTCCGGTTGCGGACTTGTTGAAATCGACCTTCTGGATCAGCGCCAGGAAGTCATCAAAGAGAGAGTGCGCATCGTGCGGGCCGGCTGCGGACTCCGGGTGGTACTGCACAGAAAAGGCCATGCCGTTCTTCAGTGCGACACCTTCCACGACGTCGTCGTTAAGGCAGGTGTGCGTAACCTCTGCCTCGCCCCACGGGGTATCGAAACTCTCGCCGGCCTTGCCTTCAAGTGCGAAACCGTGGTTCTGAGCGGTGATAAAAATACGGCCAGTGCGGTGGTCCTTCACCGGAACATTGACGCCGCGGTGACCGAAGACCAGCTTGTAGGTATTCAGGCCGAGTGCGCGGCCAAGAATCTGGTTACCGAAGCAGATACCGAATAGCGGCATGCCGTCATCGAGGGCAGCCTTGGCGACCGCAACCATCTCATCAGCAGTTGCCGGGTCACCCGGGCCGTTGGACAAAAAGACACCGTCCGGCTGGTATTCCTTCTTAATATCTTCGTACGGAGTGTTAGCCGGAACAACTACGACTTCCAGGCCACGCTTAGCCAGCTCACGCGGGGTGTTGGACTTGATGCCCAGGTCGTAGGCCACAACACGTGCCTTCTTCTCCCCCTGTGGTTCCACGACATAGGCCTCATCGGTGCTGACCTCGCGAGCCAGATCCGCGCCCTTCATCGCAGGCTGAGCGCGAACGATTTCCACCAGCTTATCGACGGGCTGCTGTGCGTCCTCACCGGAGAAAACACCAGCGGCAATCGAGCCATTGTCGCGCAAATGGCGAACCAGCGCGCGGGTATCAATCTGGCGGATACCGATGATGCCCTGTGCCTTCAGTTCATCTTCCAAGCTGCGCTCCGAGCGCCAGTTGGAGGGAATGCGCGACAAATCGCGGATAATAAAGCCAGCTGCCCAAATCTTGTTTCCGCGGGACTCGTAGTCCTCATCGTTCCAACCGGTGTTGCCGATCTGTGGTGCGGTAGCCACAATCAGCTGGCGGTGGTAGGACGGGTCCGTCAGGGTTTCCTGGTAGCCCGTCATAGCGGTGGTAAAAACTGCCTCACCCAGGGTTGTACCGGTGGCGCCGAAACCGCGTCCGCGGAACACTCGGCCATCTGCCAATACCAGGACTGCCGCTGTAGCGGCCGCGGCCTGCGACTCGTTGCTCACGTTATTGCCTTTCAGTTGGGTAGCGTGCGAGGAATTTACATTAATCATACGGGACGCATGTGAATTTTTATGCGTTGACATGAATATTATCCAGCGACCTCTCCGTTAAGAGCGGTCACCTTACCGCGCAGCACGGTAGCTGCCACGGACACGGCCATCTCCATTTCCTCATAAGGAGTGTTCTCGGACTTCGACGCCAGGTCTTCGCCGCGGACCGTCCACTTTTTGCCCGGGTCAACAACGGTCAGGTTGGCAGGCTCACCGACAGCAATCGGACGGCCGTGCCCCGGTAGCTTCACGATTTGAGCGGGACGCTCACTCATGACCTTGGCCAGCCAGCGCCAATCACAATCGCCCTTCAAAACGAACTCTTCGGCGATGATTGGCATCGAGGTCTCCAGACCAAGCATGCCGGGCTTAGCGTGCTCGAACTCGCAGCACTTTTCTTCAGAGCCGTGCGGAGCGTGGTCGGTAGCGACACAGTCAATGATCCCGTCAATCAGAGCCTGACGCAGAGCCAGGGTGTCGCGCTGCTCACGCAGCGGCGGATTGACGCGGTAGACGCCGTCGTAGGTCTCCAACTTCTCATCGGTGAGAATCAGGTGATGCGGGGTAACCTCGGCGGTCAGCGGAATATCATGCTCCTTTGCCCACTTGACCAGCTCAACCGTGCCTTCGGTGGAAGCGTGGCAGATGTGCATGCGTCCGCCGTAGTCGCGAGCCATAATGGCATCTCGGGCCACGATGGACTCCTCAGCTACGCGCGGCCACCCGGTCAGGCCGAGTCGTGCGGCGGTTGGACCTTCGTGAGCCGATGCATCTGCGGTCAGACGCGGATCTTCGCAGTGCTGCGCCAACAATACGTCTTCGCCGCGGGCGTATTCAATCGCGCGGCGCATAATCAGCGGATTGTCAACGCACTTACCGTCATCGGAGAACATGCGTACCTTCGCCTGCGAGTCTGCCATCATGCCGAACTCAGTCAGCGTCTCGCCCTTCAGCCCCTTAGTAATGGATCCGACCGGGTGAACGTCGCAGAGGTTCAGCGCCTGGCCCTTGAGCCACACCGACTCAGCAATCGAGGGGTCATCGGTTACCGGCGCGGTATTGGCCATAGTGAACACTGCGGTGAAACCACCGCGTGCTGCGGCAGCGGAACCAGTGGCCAGGGTTTCCGTATCTTCACGACCCGGCTCCCGCAGGTGCACATGGATGTCAACCAGGCCTGGCAAGAGAACGAGGGAGTCGAACTCCAGGACCTCTACCCCGTCCTCGGCCGTGAGATTTTCTCCAATCTCAGCGATAACGCCATCTTCGATCAAGACGTCGACGTCTTCGCCTTCACCGTAGGGACGCACACCCTTCAGCAGCAGCTGTCCCCGTGCGGGTGCTGCCAATGGTCCTACCTCGGGGTACGAGGCTTCGTCATACTCATTGCGATTCGACATTTATGCCTGCCCTTCCAAGTTGGTGGAAACACCTGAGGTCAGCAGTGTGAAAAGAACTGCCATGCGGACGTGGACACCGTTGGCTACCTGCTGCAGCACGGCAGTGCGCGGCAAATCAGCGACGGCATCGTTAATTTCCATGCCACGAAGCATCGGGCCTGGGTGCATCACAATGCAGTCGTCGCGAAGCATCTTCTCGCGAGCCTTCGACAGCCCGTAGCGAGTGGCGTATTCGCGATGGGATGGGAAGAAGCCTCCGTTCATGCGCTCCTGCTGAACGCGGAGCATCATCACGGCATCAGCATCGCGGATCTCGTCTTCCATGCGGTAGGCAACACGCACCGGCCAGGTCTCGATGCCAAACGGCAGCAGCGTCGGTGGCGCGACGAACACGACCTCGGCGCCGAGCTTGCTCAGCAGATCGGCGTTAGAGCGAGCGACGCGAGAATGCAAAATATCGCCAACGATGACGACCTTGCGCCCCTCAATTCCACCGAGGCGCTGACGCAACGTCACCGCGTCCAGGAGAGCCTGCGTCGGGTGCTGGTGCTTTCCGTCACCCGCGTTGATGATCGATGGGCCGTTGCCAAATTCCTCAGTCCACTTGACGATCAGCTGTGCCGCGCCCGACGATGGGTGCCTAACGACGATGGCATCGCCGCCGATAGCATCCAAAGTCAGCGCGGTGTCTTTCAGACTCTCGCCTTTCTTCACAGAGGAAGAGGAAGCCGAGATATTAATAACATCGGCGCTCATCCACTTACCCGCAGTCTCAAAAGAAGAGCGGGTACGCGTGGAATTCTCGTAAAAGAGGTTGTAAATAGTGCGGCCACGCAGGGTCGGCAGCTTCTTAATTTCCCGACCGCGGATGACCTCCTTGAAACGATCGGCCTCATCCATCAGGCCGACAATTTCATCCTTGGTCAAATCCGCAATGCTAATCAGGTGTTTCACTGTTCCTCCGCCCGGGTGAGAATAACCGCGTCACGGCCGTCAAGTGCCTCTACCAGCACATCGACGTCTTCGTCGCGGGAAGTTGGCAGATTCTTACCGACGTAATCGGCGCGAATTGGTAGTTGACGATGACCACGATCAACCAGCACTGCAAGCTGAATTACTCGTGGGCGACCGATGTCAGCAATAGCGTCGAGTGCGGCGCGAATCGTGCGACCTGAGAAGAGGACATCGTCTACGAGAACAACGGTGGTGCCGTCGATTCCGGAGTTTGGAATGTTCGTGGGCTGCAGGGCGCGGTGCGGGCCCTTGCGCAAGTCATCCCTGTACAGGGTGATATCAAGCGATCCAGTTTCCGGGCGAATGCCGGAGAACTGTTCAATCAAATCGGCTAGCTTCTCCGCCAGCGGTACGCCACCAGATGGAATGCCGAGGAGAACTACGCGCCCAGCATTTGGGCTATCCAGCGCAGTTTTTTCAATAATTTGGTGCGCGATGCGCGCGATGGTACGTGCAACTTCGTCTGCATTGAGCAGCTCGGTTGTTTGCGGCGTTCCTTCGCTCATCGTGACCTCCTTCCCCGCCTCTCAGTGCGGTCCGTTAAAGGATGTCTTGATTGTGGATATTTGATTATCAGTTTGCGTGACCCGCAACTACGGTCGCGGTGCAAACTTCCGCTGACCAGAATAGCACTCACACTTAAATTGCCTCTAAATGCAACAAAACTCCAAGCCCCCAAAAAAGGGACTTGGAGTTTCAGACAATCCGCGAGAACCGACTGTGATCGGCTCGCAGTGAGCCCGGCCGCTTTGATTGGCTAGGACCCGTTCTCGCTCTTAGCCACGTCTTCAGCCACCAGCTTGGCAATATCGCTCATGTCCAGGCCGGTAATCTTAGCCATCTCATCGGAGTCAGCCAGTGCCTTGTCAGCTTCCTCATTTGCAGCAGCCTGTGCCTGAATAGCCTCGTCGAACTGGGACTCGCCCACCGAAGTGCTAACAGCTGCTGCTGCCAGGCGTGCCTGGTCGGCAATCTTGGCCTCGGCATCGAGAACTGCGTTGATGTACGGTGCCGCCACATCAGTGGAGTATTCCGATGCCAGCTCAACGCCTTCCACCACGGCCACACGCGGAGGCACGTCGGAGTTGTAGAACAGCTCCCAGGTGGAAAGACGCAAAATAGCACGGTCGACTGCTGGTAGACGGCGCAGCGGCCACTCCTCCGTCAGGTACGAAGAAATCGTCGAGTCGATACCGATAATTTCCGCAGCTACACCGCGCACGATCTGCTCGGTGTACTCCGCAATTGGGTTCACATCCAAATCGGGATTACGGACCATTTCCAGCCGCTCTTCAAGAAGCTTGACGACGTCGACGCCTCGCTGCTCGGCCTCAAATAGCAGATCTACCGCACGACGGCGCGCACGGTAGCGCGCGCCGTGGCGCTTGTAGTTAGGTTCGCGAACTTTCGCGGACTCCTGCGCATCCGGGGTCTCGACGGACTTGTGATCCTTTTCAGTCATGGATGTGTATGTATCGCTCTCAACAAAAGGGTGAACTAGATGAGGGAATTAGTGGTTGACGCGGGACAGGTAGGAGCCGTCACGGGTGTCGACCTTCAGTACGTCGCCGGTTTCGATGAACAGCGGCACCTGAATCTCAGCGCCAGTCTCCAAAGTTGCCGGCTTGGTGCCACCGGTGGAGCGGTCGCCCTGCAGCCCCGGGTCGGTCTGCTCAACCTTCAGTTCAACCGAAACAGGCATTTCAGCGAAAAGAACGTTGCCCTCATGGAAGGACACCTGGCAGGTGGTTTCCGGAAGCAGGAACTTAGCACCCTCCGGCATCTGAGCGTCCAGGATGGAAATCTGGTCGTAGGTCTTGTCGTCCATGAAGACGTATCCTTCACCGTCGTGGTACAGGTACGTCATGTCGCGGCGGTCGACGGTAGCAGTCTCAATCTTGACGCCAGCGTTGAAAGTCTTGTCAACAACCTTGCCGGTCAGAACGTCCTTCAGCTTGGTGCGGACGAATGCCGGACCCTTACCTGGCTTGACGTGCTGGAACTCCACGATCTGCTGAAGCTTATTGTCGTGCTTGATAACTAGACCGTTTTTAAAATCTGCGGTGGTAGCCAACTAAACTCTCCTGAAATTGTTAAAAAGCTCTCTGACGAAACCACGATACTCCGTATCTCATCGAGAGAAAAATAAAACGCCGTGATGTTAGGCTCGCGGTTTCGGCAGCTGCGTAATAATTTCCGGCTCGGTGTCGGTGATAATCAACGTATCTTCGATGCGCACACCGCCGAACCCCGGCACATAAATACCAGGCTCGATGGTCAACGTCATGCCAGCTGCCAACTTCCCCTTGCCGGTGCGAGCAGCAAATGGAGCCTCATGCACCTCAATACCGATTCCGTGGCCGGTGGAATGAACGAAGTGCTCCCCATAACCAGCCTTTTCAATAATGTCCCGGCATGCTGCGTCTACAGCCACAACATTAGCCCCTGGCACGGCCGCTTTTACGCCAGCCAGCTGGGCTTCCAGCACGACATTGTAAATCTCTCGGGCCTTCTCGTCTGCGAACTCCACCCCGGCAACAATCGCGCCGTCCAAATCTGACGACGTATTGTTCGGATCGTTTTCGCTTGACGACGTTCCCGCCTCACCGGCAAAGAGGGTACGTGTCATATCTGAGTTGTAGCCCCCGGCAAAGGCGCCAAAGTCAATAGTGACCAGGTCACCTGCCTCGATTACGCGATCTTCCGCTCCGTGGTGTGGCTTGGCGGAATTCGGGCCGCTCGCGACAATCGTGTCGAAGCTTGGCCGATCGGCGCCATGCATGCGCATGCGGTACTCCAACTCTGCGGCGACTTCGCGCTCCGTGCGGCCGGCGACCACGATGCCGTCGTGAAGCAAGTCCTCGAATGCGCGGACCGCGATGTCAGCGACGTGGCGCAGAGCGACGAGTTCTGTATCGGACTTGACCTCCCGCAGTTTAGAGACGACGCCCGTAGTCGATACCAGCTCGAGTGCCTGTGGCCGGGCATCCTCTAGCTCTTGATAAGCGGCCATAGTGAGGAACTCAGATTCAACACCAAGACGCGAGATATCCAGCTTTCGGCATTGACCGACGAGTGCCACGCCGGTGTTGCGGGCGGTGAGTAACTCCACGTCCGGTGCCTGTTTGCCAGCCTGAACCGTATAGCGGCCGTCGGTGGAAAGCAGCGCTTCCCCACTGGCCGCAACAATCAAACCAGCATTCGAGCCGTGGAAACCTGTAAGCCAACCAACATGCGTCGGATCGACTGTGAGGAAACCGTCGCAGTCGTTGTCGGACAATGCGTCGATAAGAGCGGCTCGGCGGGCGGCGTAGTTCGTGGAGATATCTGTCATAGTTTCGTACTCACCCTTCTCAGTGCCATGGAATACCCATCAGTTCCGCATCCGACGATAACGCCCGCGGCAAGCGCCGACAGGTACGAGTGGTGCCGAAACTCCTCCCGGGCGTGAATGTTTGAAATATGGACCTCGTGGAAGCCCGCGCCGTCGGCAATTTCGGCAAGCGCGTCACGTAGGGCGACGGAGGTGTGTGTCAACCCCCCTGGATTGATAATGACTGGCCAACCGTAGTCGGCAGCTTCGTGAACCCACTCGATGAGTTGACCTTCATAGTTGGATTGGCGGCAATCCACTACGACGCCAAGCTCCTTGGCTAGGGTGCGAAGTTCAGATTCGACATCGGCCAAAGTAGTGGCACCGTAAATTTCTGGCTGACGCTTGCCTAGACGATCGAGGTTCGGGCCGTTCAGAACAAGCACGGTCGGAATCGCCGTTGTGGCATCAGTTGCTGCGCGAAGAGAGGTCATGAGCGGGCTGACTCCTCCGATGCGGCGTGCCCATTGTTGCAGAGCAGTTCGTATGCACGCTCGAGGTCATCCATTCCCGGGCCTTCAAGACGGGCTGTTTCACCGGGGTTGTCCAGAATAACGAATCGGATCGCACCATCGCGGTTCTTCTTATCCCTGGTCATAGCATCGTAGAGCTCGGTAAAACGACCTGCCTGGTAGGTCGTTGGCAGCCCAATGCACTCTAGGATGCGACGGTGGCGGTCTACGAGTTCCTGATCAATATGTCCGGTGATCTTGGCCAGCTCAGCAACATAAACCATGCCTACAGCTACGGCGTGGCCATGGCGCCAGCGGTAGTTTTCAAAGTGCTCAACGGCATGACCGAAAGTGTGGCCATAGTTCAGGATCTCACGGAGGCCAGATTCCTTCAGATCCTCAACGACAACGCGTGCCTTGACAGCAATCGCGCGCTCGACCAGTTCTGGCAGGTCACCGTCAACATCGAGGCAGGCCTGCGGGTTTGCCTCGTAAAGATCGAGAATCTTCGTGTCCGCGATAAATCCAGCCTTGATAATCTCTGCCGAGCCCGCAATCAGCTCGGCCTTCGGCAAGGTGCGCAGGACGTCAAGGTCACAAAACACCGCGGCAGGCTCGTGGAAAGCGCCGACCAGGTTCTTGCCGGCTGCAGTGTTGATACCGGTCTTACCGCCGACAGCCGCGTCGACCATGCCGAGCAGCGTCGTCGGGACCTGGATAACCTTCACTCCACGCATCCACGCGGCGGCGACGAATCCACCGAAGTCTGTGGCTGCACCGCCGCCAATCGCGATTACCGCGTCACGCCGACCCAGACCGCGTTCACCAAAAGTGTCCCAAACTGTTTCAGCAACTGCGAGCGTCTTGCCCTCCTCCGCATCCGGAATCTGGATGCTGAAAGCGTCGACTCCCTTGTCCGCCAGTGCCTTGATGACGCCGAAGCTCAGCTCTTGAACGCTCCCCTGGTGAATTACCGCAACCTGGGAGGCAAAGGTAGCGGCCTCCGCAATCTGCTCGGTGAGTCCATGCCCCATGGTCACCGTGTACGGGGATGGGCCTTCAACACGGATTGTGCGGGTTGAGTTCATTGTCAGTCCCTAGTCGTTAGCGTAAGAAATGTATGGAGTTGCTGGTTATACGGCAGTGATTAGCTGCCGCCTTTTAAGAGTCGCCAGTTAAGCCTCGTCGCAGGTTTCATCGAGGTAGCTGAGGATCTCGGCCACAACGCGCTGCGGGGAACGTTCGTCGGAACGCACCTTGAAAGTGGCTGCATCTTCGTAAAAAGCTCGGCGAGCCTCATAGAGCGCGCGGTAATGAGCCTCAGGGTCATCCGCCTGGAGCACCGGGCGCGAATTGTTACCCGCTGTACGACGGACCCCCTCTGCAATGCTGATCTCGAGGTAGACGACGTTATGGTCTGCCAGCAGGTCACGGGTCGCCTGCGAAATCACGGCACCACCGCCAAGTGAGACGATTCCGTCGTGGGTCAGAGCCTCCGCCACGATTTGTTCCTCGATACGGCGGAATTCCGGCTCTCCCAGCTCGGAAAAGACTTCCCCACAAGTCTTGCCCATGCGCTGTTCAATCATCTCATCGGTATCGGTGAGTCTTGTGCTCAATGCACGAGACAGTCGACGACCGATGGTGGACTTTCCCGATCCGGGCGGTCCGACAAGGACAATAGTAGGAACGGACATTCCCCTCGTTTTACCCTTCTTCGTGTGCGCGACTGTGGCGCTATTTCCAATCAAGGCGACGTCGAGTCTGCTCCAAGTAGCCCTCAACGTTACGCTTGGTTTCCTCCAGGCTATCGCCGCCGAACTTTTCCATCACTGCACGCGCCAGTACCAGCGCGACCATTGCCTCTGCGACAACACCGCCGGCCGGGACCGCGCAGACATCAGAGCGCTGGTGGATTGCGGTAGCTGCATCGCCGCTGGCCATATCGACGGTCTTCAGCGCACGCGGAACGGTCGAAATTGGTTTCATCGCAGCACGCACAACGAGAGGTTGAGCATTAGTCATGCCACCCTCCAGGCCACCGGCGCGGTTAGTTTCCCGATCCACGCCGTCGTCGGTACGCACCATTTCATCGTGAGCCTCGGTGCCACGGCGACGGGCTTCCTCAAAACCGTCGCCGATCTCCACGCCCTTGACGGACTGAATTCCCATCAAGGCAGCCGCAAGCTGCGAATCCAGACGGGCATCACCGGAAATGTGCGATCCCAGACCCACCGGCAGACCGTGGACAACGACCTCGACGATGCCACCGAGGGTGTCGCCCTGCTTCTTGGCGGCCTTGATTTCGTCAATCATCGACTCCTCCGCAGCTGCGGAGAATGCACGTACTGGCGACTCGTCAATCTTGTCCTGATCAGCGAAGGTCGGCAGTGGCCCCTCGTAGGGCTCCGAACGACCGATGGAAATAACGTGGCTGACAACTTCCACACCGAGAGTCTCACGCAGAATTGAGCGTGCCACAACCGATGCCGCCACACGTGCTGCAGTCTCGCGAGCCGATGAACGCTCCAGGATGTTTCGAGCATCGGTGTGGTTGTACTTCAGCATGCCGTTGAAATCGGCATGCCCCGGGCGCGGGCGGGTTAAGGTGGCGCCACGAGCTGTATCCAAAACAACTGGGTCAACTGGATCCGGGCTCATGACCTCAGTCCACTTGGGCCATTCGGAGTTGCCGACCATAATGCCAATCGGCGATCCCAGCGTCTCACCATGTCGAATGCCAGTCAGCAGGGTGACCTCATCAGCCTCAAACTTCATTCGCGCCCCGCGACCATAGCCGAGGCGGCGGCGTGCGAGGTGGCGTGATACGTCATCTGTAGTCAGGGGAAGTCCGGCTGGCGCGCCTTCTACGAGAGCGATAAGCGCTTTGCCGTGAGATTCACCCGCGGTAGTCCAACGAAGCATAGGTATCATAATGTCACGTTTGCCGTACTTCTTGTGCATTTGGGGGCATACAAGTTTCAAATATGCCCCAATTCATCGCCCCTGGTCTACCGCTTCAGGGGACTTGTAGGTACCCTCCGCTTATCCCCCACACAATGGCGGTTGCTGCAAGCATCGCAGGCCCATGAGGCACGCTCGCCGGTACAGGCGCTGTTTTTGCTTTACGACGGTCACCCCAGCCCCGCTTTCCCGCGGTGACTCCTGCCATGAGGAGAGTGAGTCCGGCAGCCAACAGAATTGCCACTGCAATCCAAATTGCTGTCGCCACTGGCTCGCCCGATACCAGACCGACACCGCCCCCGAGAATTGCTGCGAGCTTCACATCTCCAGCCCCCATAGAGCGTGGGTTGAAGATGAAGACTGCTACATAGAGGCCAAACCAGAGGCCTATTCCTGTTCCTATGGCTGCGACTGCACTGGCGAGATTGTCAGCCAAGGTGCTCTTTTGCTGGAGCACCATTCCAGTGGTTGCTATCAGACCCACTGCCCCTAGCACTAACCACCAGTTCGGTAGTCTTCGCCGAGTCACATCCAACCAGCAGCCAATACCGCCCCAGCCGAGTACAAGCATCACGACTAGGAAATAGAAAACCCGGTCAAGGTAGACCGGGTCAATCCTGTGCTGTCCAATCGGAGACAGCCCTATCTCAGTTATTCCCCACCCCATAACTTTGGGATTGTAACGGTTGTGAGCTAGTTCGGCAGCGCTGCACGCATCGCCTCGACATCGGGAGTGCGTCCAGTAAACTGCTCAAACTGTCCCACCGCTTGATGTAGCAACATGGACAATCCACCGACCGCCTGTGTCCCTCCGCGTTCCGCTGCTTTCACAAGTGGGGTTGGCCAGGGATTGTAAATGACGTCGAGAATCTTCGGTGCTCGAGCGAGGTAGCCAGCAACCGACTCAATTGCGGCTGACGGCACCGTAGAGACCAGCACGTCGGCATTACCAGCAATATCTGCCAGGTTTGGAACATCAAAAGTCACCCAAACAAATTCCATCCCCAGCGCGGCAGCTAATGGTTCAATGTCATATGCGCGCTCGGAGCGCGCTACTACGGTCACATGATTGACACCCAGCTGCGACAGCGCCCAAAGTGCCGGTCGTGCCGTGCCACCGGCACCAACAACAACGGCGCGGCCACGTGGTGCGTTCGTGCAGTCTATCTCGCGCAGTGCTCCCAGTACGCCGTCGCCATCGGTGTTGTCGGCAAACCAGTCCGAATCGCGACGGACCAGAGTGTTCGCTGAACCTATGAGCCGTGCGCGCTCACTGACTTCATCCGCGAAGTCCAGCGCGGCAAACTTGCCAGGCATCGTGACGGAAAATCCCTGGAAACAGGGGTCTGCTCCACCAACGACGTCGGCAAGTTCTTCGGCGTTGCAGCGAATGCGGTCATAGTGCCAGTCATTCATTCCCGCAGCGCGGTAACCGGCGTTGTGAATAGCCGGCGAGTACGAGTGATCAATCGGATCTCCCAGCACGGCTGCGCGATGAGTTATAGGCATAGGAGTTCTACCTCTTAGCGGTTGGAATCCAGCACGCCATTGTTGCGTGACTCGTCGATAGCGGCCTCGTGCTCTTCGAAGGTCGTGCTAAAGACAGTATTTCCTTCCTTGTCCACCGTGACAAAGTACAGCCAGGTGCCGTCAGCCGGATTTTCCATGGCACGAATCGCCTCGATGGAGGGCGAAGCAATGGGGGTTTCCGGCAGCCCCTCCTTGGCGTAGGTGTTCCACGCGGTCTTTCGCGCGCGGTCCTCATCCGTGGTTGCGATTTCCTGATCTGGCAGGTCGTAGTTGACTGTCGAGTCGAACTGCAGCTGCATCGGTTCGTCGAGACGGTTGAGAATAACGCGAGCGACCTTATCGAAGTCGCCATCTGGCGCCTCCATCTGGATCAAAGAAGCTGCGGTAATCAGCTCGTATGGAGTAAGACCAACCATGTCCGCTGAAGCCATGAGACCCGTGTCCTCATAATTCTTCACCGATTCCTTGACCAATTTTGCCAGCATCTGTTCGGGCGTCTGCTGCGGGTCAAGGTGATGAATACCCGGCGTAATGAGTCCCTCAAGACGACGGGGGTCGTTGCCGCGCGCAGCTACCGCGTCCCGTGCCCATTCTGGAACACCGAGCGCGGCCAAATCGGCCTCCCCAGCAGCACGTTCGAGGTCGGCCTTGGACACGCAGTCATTGTCCTCAACACAAGTGGCCTCAGAAATAAGCGAGAAAATTCCCTTACGTACATCCGATGAGGACACAATGCGGGTATCGGCGAAACGGACGCCAGTCGGAATGTCAACGGTACCGACCTGATTTTCGACATTCAGAAGAGCCTCGACGGTCTCGTCGGCCTTCATCCGCTGATGGAGTCGGTAGAAACCCGGCTGCAATTCACTTGAATGGGAGTTCTCATTCGCGGCCTGGATGAACGCACGGGAAGACTTGACGACGCCGCTTTCCACCAATTGGTTGGACAAATCAGTAAGTGACGTGCCTTCACTGACTTCGACAATCGTCAATGGACCCTCAGCTTTGCCATCGTAATCGTCAACAATGCCGCCACGATTCCAGACGAGGCCAATCACTCCGAGGACCAACACGCATAACAGCACAGAAGTCACGTTGATTGCCACTGCCGTTTGGCGGTGACGAACTCGAGGCTTTGTCCCACCGCTACGAGCACCAGCGCGGTCCCGGTCGGCACGGCCGCTAGCAGTGCGGCGCGCAGTCTGCGCGTCTTTACTCATCAATAATCTCCTCGAATGCAGCTCACTCTCCCATCGGTATCAGCAAGGAGTCCTCCCATTTGGGTACGACACGCGACTGATAACGACTGGTGCGACATAGCTTTACGACGAAGTCGTAGCACTAGGTTGCATTGTAGGTGTGAATCGCCACTTCAACTTTTCAAATCCCATGCACGAAGAAAACGTGCTCAGGTATTACACACTTAATAATTGCGCAAAGGTGGGTGAATTGTCACCTTTCGGTAACTTTTGTGTGCCCCTACTCGGTATTTTCGTCCAAAGCTTTTGCCCGTCTGTCCAACCAGGATTGTAGAATTTCTACTGCCGCAGCCTGGTCAATAATCTTCCGCCCGGACTTAACATCAATACCTGCTGCGTGCAGCCGTGATTGAGCCATTACCGTCGTCATACGCTCGTCGGCGTAATGCACTACGACTCGGTCACCGAGTCGGCGCTGCAGCCGGAATCCAACGTCAGTAGCTTTCCGCGCAGAAGTCCCGAACGTGCCGTCGAGCATAAGGGGCATGCCGACAACAATCTCGACGACCTCAAGTTCAGTGGCGAGTTCCACGAGCCGGTCAATATCCGGCCCGTCAGGATCTTTTCGCCCCGTTGCTCGAGTGACTGTTTCAACCGGGGTCGCCAGGATACAGTCGGGGTCAGAGACTGCGACACCAACGCGGACATCGCCGACGTCGATTCCGAGCCGTCGACCCCGACCGGGATCATCCTGGCCGGGGGTATCAATGCGGGGCTTAGCCATTGTTTACTGCTCTTCCGATAGCACAGCCGTTAATTGGCTACTTGGACAGTTCGGCCTCAACAGCGGCCAATGCTGCGTCGATACCGGAGGTATCAGAGCCGGAGCCCTGTGCCATTGCCGGTTTACCGCCGCCCTTGCCGCCGACCTCGGCGCCCATCAGCTTCACCAAATCGCCGGCCTTAATACCGCGATTGACGGCTTCATCCGAAACCGAGGCCACAAACGGAACCTTGCCGCCGGCGTTGGAGATCAACGCAATGACGCTTGGGCGATCCGCAAGGCGCTTCGCCAAGTCATTAGCCAGCGAACGGATGTCCTTCATCTCCGTACCGTCGGGAAGCTTAAGTCCGAGGTAGGTGACATCGCCGATGGTGCGAGCGGACTCCAGGTGAGACGCGGCATTGGCCAGCAGCTGTCCGGCCTTGAAATCAGCGAGCTGCTTCTCTGCAGCCTTGAGCTTCTCAGCCAGTGCTGCAATGCGGTCTGGCAGCTCAGCAGACGGAGCCTTGAATTCAGTGGCCAGTCGCTCAGCCAGGAGACGCTCGGTGGACAGGTAGCGGAAGGAATCGATACCCGAGTAGGCCTCAATACGGCGCACGCCCGATCCGACAGAGGACTCGCCCAGCACAGCTACCGGACCAATCTGCGAAGAATGCGAAACGTGGGTACCGCCACACAGCTCAATTGAGAACGGGCCACCGACCTCGACAACGCGGACGATGTCGCCGTAGTTCTCGTTGAACAATGCCATGGCACCAGCGGCCTTGGCCTCTTCCAACGGCATCTCGGCAGTATTGACAGCCCAGTCGTTGTCGACAGCCTCATTGGTAATCTGCTCAATCTCACGGAGCTGTTCCGGTGTGAGCTGCTCACCGTACTTGAAGTCGAAACGGAGGTAGCCCGGCTTATTCATGGAACCAGCCTGAGTTGCAGTATCCCCCAGTACCTGACGCAGAGCACCGTGAATCAGGTGAGTTGCAGTGTGCGCCTGACGAGCACCGTGACGCCACTGCTCGTCGACCAAAGCTTCAGCGGAGACGCCCGGGGTAAACTCACCGGCTGTGACGATGCCCTTGTGAAGCCACAGCTTCTTGCCCACCTTTTGGACATCGTTGATGTGGACCACAGCGCCGGAATCAGTCACGATTCGACCACGGTCAGCCAGCTGACCTCCGGCCTCGGCATAGAGCGGAGTGCGGTCGAGGATAACCTCAATCTCATCGCCCTCTGCGGCAAACGCCAGCTTCTGGCCATCAGCAATGATGCCGAGAATCGTGGATTCGTCGGCAAGCCGATCGTAACCAGTGAAGGACGTCGGGTGTTCATCGATGAACTCGCGGTAGACGTGCAGGTCGGTGTGCGACTGCTTCTTTGCCTGGCTGTCGGCCTTTGCACGCGCACGCTGCTCAGCCATCTCGCGATCGAATTCCTCGCGGTCGATGGTCAGGCCAGCTTCTTCGGCCATCTCGATGGTCAGGTCGATTGGGAAGCCGTGGGTGTCATGCAGGGTGAAGGCATCGTGACCGGATAGAACGGTTTTACCCTCTGCCTTGGCCTTGGTGGCCGCGCGCTCGAACAGCTCCTCACCAGCGGACAGCGTCTTGGTGAAGGTCTTTTCCTCGGCGACGGCGACGCGGCGAATACGGTTCCAGTTCTCCGCGATCTCTGGGTACGACGGGGTCATGGTCTCGGCCGCGATACCAATCAGCTTCTCCAGCACTGGACCGTTAGCGCCGAGCAGGCGCGCAGAGCGGATAATACGGCGCAGCAGGCGACGCAGAATATAGCCACGATCGGAGTTCGAGGGGGTGACACCGTCGAGCATCAGCATCAAGCCGGTACGGCTGTGGTCAGCGATGACGCGGAAACGGATGTTGTCCTGGTGGTTCGAGCTGTATTTCGAACCGGTGAGCCGCTCAGCCTCGTCGATAACCGGACGCAGTAGGTCGGTTTCGTAGACGTTGTCGACACCCTGCAGCAGGAAAGCAACACGCTCGATCCCCATACCGGTATCGATGTTCTTCTTCGGCAACGGGCCAAGAATCTCGAAAGAGTCCTTGCCTGTTCCTTCGCCACGCTCGTTTTCCATGAAGACGAGGTTCCAAATCTCGATGTAGCGATCCTCGTCGGCCTCTGGGCCACCATCAGCTCCGTACTCCGGGCCGCGGTCGTAGAAAATCTCTGAGCACGGACCACACGGGCCAGGCACACCCATGGACCAGTAGTTGTCCGCCATACCTCGGCGCTGAATGCGCTCCTCCGGCACACCAACCTTCTCGTGCCAGATGTCATGGGCCTCATCGTCGTCGAGGAAAACAGTTACCCACAGCTTCTCAGCCGGGATGCCAAAGCCGCCGTCCTCAACAGCACCAGTCAGAAGGCTCCATGCATGAGTGATGGCACCTTCCTTGAAGTAATTTCCGAATGAGAAGTTACCCGCCATCTGGAAGAAGGTGTTGTGGCGGGTCGTGATACCTACCTCTTCAATGTCCAGTGTGCGCACGCACTTCTGAATTGAGGTCGCGGTGGAGAAGTCCGGAGTCTCATTGCCGAGGAAGTAGGGCTTGAACGGCACCATGCCGGCATTAACGAACAGCAGGTTCGGGTCATCCAAAACCAGGGAGGCACTGGGGACCTCGGTGTGTCCCGCCTTTACGAAATGCTGGATGAAGCGATTTCGAATTTCATGAGTCTGCACGGTGTTCTACTTCCTCGTTTCACGTCGAGCGTCCGAGATGTTTAATACAAAACTAGCAGTCTACCCGCTCGGTTCGAGCAACTTTAAAACCACCCCACCGGCACCCCGTAGATTCCGACCGATCTCGCCTACTTCGATTTCCGGCGGCTCCCCCGGATAATTCGGCGAATGCGTCCGAGGTATTCAGCCATGCCGTTTTCACGACCGTGATTGGATGGGACGAAATAATCGGTGCCCACCAACTGATCTGGTGGATACTGTTGGGCGACGACACCCATGGGGTCATTGTGCGGGTAGATATAGTCCACCGCGTGACCAAGGTCCTTAGCCCCGCTGTAATGTCCGTCGCGCAAATGTGGTGGCACCGGTCCGGTCTTCCTGGAACGAACATCCTTCAATGCCCCGTCGATTGCGCTTATGACCGAATTCGACTTCGGTGCTGTTGCCAAGTGAATCGTGGCCTGCGCCAGCGTCAGCCGGGCTTCCGGCATCCCTATCAAGGCAACTGCCTGCGCCGCGGCGACGGCGGTTTGCAGAGCTGTCGGGTCGGCCATACCGATGTCTTCGCTGGCCAGAATTACGATTCGGCGGGCAATAAACCGAGGGTCTTCCCCACCCTCAATCATCCGCGCCAGGTAATGCAGGGCAGCATCGACATCAGATCCGCGAACGGACTTAATAAACGCGCTGGTGACGTCGTAATGCTGGTCGCCGTCGCGGTCATAGCGAACCACGGCTCTGTTGATCGAATTGGCAAGCGACTCAGCGGTAATCTGCTCACCATCGGCGACGGCTTCTGCGGCTGCCTCGAGGTACGTGAGGGAACGACGAGCATCACCAGCTGCCAGCGCAATGAGCTGTTTACGTGCATCGTCTGTCATACTGACGCGACCATTCAGGCCGCGCTCATCGGTAAGTGCTCGATCAATGAGCGTGCCGACGGCTTCGTCGTCCAGTGACTGCAACTGCAACAGCAGTGACCGACTGAGCAGCGGGGACACCACTGAGAAGGATGGGTTTTCCGTCGTTGCCGCGACGAGAAGGACAATCCGGTTTTCCACGGCACCCAACAGGGCATCCTGCTGGGTCTTGGAAAAACGGTGCACCTCGTCGATGAAGAGCACCGTTTGAATGCCCTGGTTAACGAGCGTGCGACGAGCAGTGTCGATAACCGCACGCACTTCCTTTACCCCGGCATTAAGCGCGGAAAGCGCTTCAAAGTGTCGTCCAGTCGCCGCGGAAATCAAACTGGCGAGAGTGGTCTTGCCAGTTCCGGGAGGGCCAAACAAAATAACGGAGGTGTCGCCGCCACCTTCGACCAGACGGCGCAACGGTGCTCCGGGGGCTAACAGGTGGTCTTGACCAACGACTTCATCGAGGTTTCGCGGTCGCATCCGAACCGCCAACGGCGCGTGTGCACCTGGGTGAAAATAGGCGCTCGCATCGGAGTTCAGGCCAGTGCTTGCTGGCCCCGCACTCCGACCTTGGCTCTTGGCCGCTGTAGGTCCGGCGACCGAAGGCTCGTCGAAAAGCCCTGGAGCGTCATCGGCGGAGCCGTTTGCACCGCCTGACGGCAGCTTATTCGGATCCGCCACGTGTGCCCTAGCCTTCCTCTTGCTCTAAGAAATCGATGACTGCATGCGCGAACTGTTCCAGCTCGTCGGCACGATCGTCCTCACACTTATGGGCGAACTGTGCAATCGCGCGAGCCGTGTTAGCCATGTCGCGCCGCTCCAGTGCTGAGCCGCCAACTTCCGGCTTCAGGTCCGTGCGTCCTTCATGCCCCACCCACAGCGCTTGTTTTGGAGAACCGAAGAAGGAAACCGTTGCGGAGATGAAAAACCAACCGAGCAACGCTGCAGCGATGAACGCCATCAAACGGCGGTCGCTCGTGCCGCGATACCAATGGTCACGAATCTCTTCCATCCAGGCACGGACAAACACGTCGACCTCTGCCTCCGATGGACGCTCCACGAAAACGTGCAGCGGGAAGCCTGCGACGACGCTGGCCACGTCGAAGATAACATCGCGGTAACCAGCCCACTCATAGTCGAGGAACTGGACCTTATCCGCCAGCAGAATGTTGTCCGGGGCGAGGTCAAACGGAGTAAACGCCCTATGCGTGCCCTTCTCAATTCGACGAGCAGCATCCTCACCGAAAGAGCGCACAGCGTCGGGAACAGGAATGCCGGACCCCTCGACAGCTCGCATACCAAAGCGAATCCCCGACACAATGCCGTGGTCACGCGCCTCGAGAGCCTCGCGATCGACCTTGTTCTTCACCCACATACGACGACGCAGGGTCTCAAATCCCTCTTCACGAGTATGCGTGTGAATATGCATCCGACCCAGCGAAGCGCCGAGGCTGCGGAATGCGCGCAATCGTCGCTCTTCATCGCCACGAAAGAGTACGTCCGCAAGAGTGTCCACGACACCGACGTCGCTGAGAACCAATAGCTGCTTTGAAACATCGTAAGCAAGAAGCTGAGGCCCCGGGCGGACGTCGTCAGGCAGTGTATTGATGAACTGGTACGCCACGACTTCCCGTAAAACGGCGGGATCGACGCCTTCAGTCGTCGTAGGAATTTGCTTTACGACGACCGTGCGTTCCTGCATAAAGGGATTTGTGGCGACCCGTACGCGGACAACAAGAGCGTTTGACTGACCTGTAAGTACTTCTGGATCCGACAACACTGGAGTGCCGCCGAATCGTGCGGAAAGCAGTGTCTCTGCATCTTTAACTACGCTGTCAACTTCTGCTGCAGCGTCGTCCGAGTACTCCATTGAATGCCCTTTCAATGAGCCAGTTTCAGTCAGGCGATACGGATGTTGCGTTGTGGCCAGTAACGCCTTGGTTAGGAGGAATTGGCGCCACTCGCGCTGTTCACGCTGGAGTGACAGATCACATTCCTCGCAATGTGATTTCTTTGTTTACTTGCTGTCGCCTGCGTCGGCTGCTGCCTTAACGCCGTCTGCCTTCTGCTTTGGCTTCGGCTTGAAGTCGATACCGGTCTCCTTGCGCTGCTGAGCGGTAATCGGAGTCGGGGCGTCAGTCAACGGATCAACGCCGCCACCGGACTTCGGGAAGGCGATAACTTCGCGAATCGAGTCAACGCCGGCCAGCAGGGAAACGATACGGTCCCAACCGAATGCGATACCACCGTGCGGCGGAGCGCCGTACTGGAAGGCATCCAGCAGGAAGCCGAACTGCTCCTGTGCCTCTTCCTCGCCGATGCCCATAACATCGAAGACGCGCTTCTGGACATCTGGGCGGTGAATACGAATGGAGCCGCCACCAATTTCGTTACCGTTGCAGACGATGTCGTAGGCGTAAGCCAGTGCGTTGCCAGGATCCTTGTCGAAGGTATCCATGTGCTCTGGCTTCGGCGAGGTGAAGGCGTGGTGCACAGCAGTCCACTGCGAGTGGCCCAGGGCAACGTCACCGGAAGCGGTAGCGTCGGCAGCCGGCTCGAACAACGGTGCGTCGACGACCCAGGTGAATGCCCAGTCGCCTTCCTTGATAAGGCCGAGCTTCTTGGCAATCTCTCCACGAGCAGCACCCAGCAGTGCACGGGAGCTCTTAGCGTCACCTGCAGCGAAGAAGATGCAGTCACCCGGCTTCGCGCCTACGTGCGCCGCGATGCCTTCACGCTCTGCGTCAGTAATGTTCTTGGCAACCGGGCCGCCCAGAGTGCCGTCCTCCCCAACAAGGATGTAGGCCAAGCCCTTTGCGCCGCGCTGGCGGGCCCAATCCTGCCAAGCGTCGAGCTGACGACGAGGCTGCGATGCGCCACCGTCCATAACAACTGCACCGACGTAATCGTTCTGGAAGACACGGAAAGTGGTGTCCTTGAAGAACTCGGTGCACTCCACCAGCGGAATGTCGAAGCGCAGGTCCGGCTTGTCAGAACCGTACTTCTCCATGGCCTCCTTGAAGGTCATGCGTGGAATCGGGGTCTGAACAGTGACACCGGCCTCGGCGAAGATAGCAACCAGAATCTCTTCTGCCAGCGCAATGACATCGTCCTGCTCGGCGAAGCTCATCTCAACGTCGAGCTGAGTGAACTCCGGCTGGCGGTCAGCGCGGAAGTCCTCATCTCGGTAGCAGCGGGCGATCTGGTAGTAGCGCTCCATGCCAGCGACCATAAGCAGCTGCTTGAACAACTGAGGGGACTGCGGCAGTGCGTAGAAAGTGCCCGGCTTCAAACGAGCCGGCACCACGAAGTCACGAGCACCTTCCGGCGTAGAGCGAGTCAACGTCGGGGTCTCGATTTCGGTGAAGTCGTGGCTGTCCAGCACCTTACGGGCTGCGCGGTTGACAGCCGCACGGAGACGCATAATCTTGGCCGGGCCTTCACGGCGTAGGTCTAGGTAGCGGTACTTCAGGCGGGCTTCCTCGCCGACAGTGCCAGAAGTTCCAACATCCTCGAGCTGGAACGGCAATGCCGCCGACTCGTTGAGGATGGTCAGCTCCGTAACATTGACCTCAATTTCACCCGATGCCAGGTTCGGGTTTTCGGAGCCCTCCGGGCGCTTCTCAACGACACCGGTGACCTGAATGCAGTATTCGCTGCGCAGGTGGTGTGCACGCTCAGCAACTTCGCTGTTGCGGAACACAACCTGGGCGTAACCGGAGCGGTCACGCATGTCGATGAAGATCACGCCACCATGGTCACGGCGGCGTCCTACCCAACCGGTCAGGGTTACTGTGCTGCCGGCGAGGTCAGCGCGGAGGTCTCCGGCAAGATGCGTACGAAGCACTGCGAATTGGTCCTTCCAAAATTGGTGCTATAGGGATTAACGCTGTGGATAGCGGTTTCGTCCGTGTAGTCTACCTTGAAGCCAGAAAGGTGAGAAGAAGACCCCGGCTATTTTGCTTATTACCGGTCATCGCCTTGGGCCTACCTCGGGCTTCATGTACTCACTTAGACAAAGTTCTCCGTAGATCCTGACGTTGATTTACATGCGGATACTATGACGCAGCGCTATTCAATGGCCCGTTTTCCGCACCTTATGCAATAGTCTTACTCCTATGACCTTCCGGAATGACTTCCAAAAGAGCTCGGCTCGTGCCGAGCGACGCTCGGGTGGTGGCCGCGCTATCGCCGTAGGCGGTGGCGGTATCGGCGGCCTTGTCCTCATCGGCCTGTACTTACTTCTCGGCGGCGACCCGGGACAATTGGGACAGCTGACAGGTGCCCAGAACAACCAGTCCTCGCAGACTGCACAGCAGTCCCCTGGCGAGGATCCATGCAAGACCGGCGAAGATGCCAACAGCCGCATCGATTGCCGGATGGAATTCACCGGTATTTCGGTCGACCGAGTCTGGGAAGAACAACTCCCCGCACAGGCCGGCATCGAGTACACGAACCCAGGCTTAGTCCTCTTTGAAGGCTCCACTCAGTCGGGCTGCGGCGCAGCGTCCTCGTCCACCGGCCCGTTCTACTGCCCCGCCGATCAAACGGCCTACTTCGACACGGAGTTCTTTAGCACCCTGGAGCGCATGGGCGGAGGCAACGGACCGCTCGCACAGGAATACGTCGTGGCCCACGAATTCGCCCACCATATCCAAAGGTTGGAGGGCACACTCGGCCGCAGTAACTACAACGAACCGGGCCCCGATTCCGACGCTGTAAAGATCGAGCTGCAGGCCGACTGCTACGCGGGTATCTGGGCTCATTACGCGGACAAGGGGCCGGACGCAATCCTCGAACCGCTTTCCGACGAGCAAGTTGCCGATGCCCTCAAAACTACGAAGGCCATTGGCGATGACACCATCCAGCAGCATTCCGGCGGTGGTGTTCAACCGGACTCCTGGACCCACGGCTCGGCCGAGCAGCGTACGAAGGCATTCCTCACCGGCTACAAGTCAGGAAAGATGTCTCAGTGCGACACTCTCGAGCGCGGCGTCTACAGCTAGACTCCGCACTCAACAAATGCGCGTTTCCTAGATGCGCGACTGCAACTCCTGAACCAGTGCATCTAGGGCGACTGCGTGCTGCTCGTGGGACTCAAGGTTCTTCAGCTGAACCTCGCCCGCGGCCAATTCAGACTCGCCGAGGACCAACGCAAATCGGGCTCCAGCGCGATCGGCACCCTTCATCGCGCCCTTCAGACCGCGGCCGCCGTAGGACATATCTGCGCGGATACCCGCTTGGCGCAGCTTATTGATCTGCACCGCCATAGCGTGAGCGGCTTCTTCACCGAGCGCAACACCATACACATCGACGCGTCGACCATCGCTGGCCTGCTTGCCCTCTGCTTCCAGTGCGAGCAGCGCGCGATCCACACCCAAACCAAAGCCAATTCCAGACAGCTCTTGGCCGCCTAGCTGCGCCATCAGCCCGTCGTAGCGACCACCGCCACCGATACCCGACTGAGCACCAAGGCCGTCGTGAACAAACTCGAAGCACGTCTTGGTGTAGTAGTCCAGTCCGCGCACCATTCGAGGATTGATGACATAGGGCACCTTCATGTCATCCAACAGTCCAGTCACAGCTTCAAAGTGACCGCGAGCGCTGTCAGAAAGGTGGTCCAGCATCAGCGGCGCGTCGGCAAGCATTTCCTGCATTTCCGGTCGCTTATCGTCGAGAACGCGCAGCGGGTTGATGTTTGCACGGTGGCGCGTTTCCTCATCCAGAGGCAGGTCAAACAAGAACTCCTGCAGCTTAGCGCGATATTCAGGGCGGCAGGTGTTGTCGCCAAGGCTTGTCAGTTCAAGGCGGAAGCCTTCGAGCCCGATACCGCGGAAGCATGCGTCGGCAAGCGCGATGACTTCAGCGTCCAGCGCAGGATCATCGACGCCGATTGCCTCTACGCCCACCTGCTGCAACTGACGGTAACGGCCTGCCTGCGGGCGTTCATAGCGGAAGAACGGCCCCGCGTAGGAAAGCTTGACCGGCAACTGACCGCGGTCCAAATTGTGCTCAATGACCGCGCGCATCACGCCCGCGGTACCCTCCGGGCGCAGGGTGACGGAGCGGTCGCCGCGGTCGGCGAACGTGTACATCTCCTTGGTGACGACGTCCGTCGATTCACCTACGCCACGTGCAAAAAGCCCGGTGTCCTCGAAAATTGGCAGCTCAATGTGCTCATAGCCCGCAAGTCGTGCGCGGTGCTGGAATGAGTTTCGCACCGCCTCGAATTCGCGGGAGACCGGCGGGACGTAATCCGGCACGCCCTTGGGCGCGGAGAATGGCTTCAACTTCTTTGGCTTCTGGCTAGAGTTCACCCCGCTAACTCTACCTGCCAACTCTCACGAGGTGTCAGCCAGGCTAGGTGAGGTTTTGCAGGAACGGGTTGGTCGCGCGCTCCTCGCCTATCGACGATGCGGAGCCATGGCCCGGAAGAATCATGAGGTCATCCGCCAGCGGGAGGACCTTATCCTTCAACGACTGCTGCATGTGCTCCGGACTACTGCCCGGCAAATCTACGCGACCGATAGCCCCCTTAAAGAGGACGTCCCCGCTGAAGACAATCTCATCTTCCCCATCGGAAGCGCGCAGCATCACGCATCCCGGAGAGTGACCCGGAGCGTGAATGACTTCGAAATTCAACCCTGCCCACTTTACTTCGTCGCCATCCTCGAAGAAACCAGCTTTTGTATAAGCCTGCATGGATTCGATGTCAAAGAGGTGTCCGAAAGAAGAACCGCCGAGTTTCGGATTGGCCAGCAACACATTGTCGCTTTCGTGAATGAAGACAGGGATATCCCAGAAGTCGGCGGCCTCCGCGACATCGCGGACGTGGTCGATATGACCATGGGTCAGCAGAATTGCTTCCGGCTTCCAATCTCGCTTTTCAACCTCGCCGCGTATTACCTCGAACGCTCCCATGCCCGGGTCAATAATCACGCACGGGGTAGCCAAATCGTCCATCCCCGGAGCGCCTGTTGCCACGTAGCAGTTGGTCTGAAAAGGGCCGGCTGCAAATCCAAATATCTCCATGGCGCTCCATTGTAACGATTGTGTACAGCCCCCGGCAGGCTATTTGCGCCTTCCAACAACGGGAAGAGAGCACCTTTCCCCTTGCTCGTTGGCCTGTCATCTCGCAAATGGGAAGCAATCCCGGGCATAATGGTCGATTGTGTACGCGACGGTGACCGACTGAGCTGTTACTTCAAATGCGGTCACTATCAATGGGCAAAATCGTCCGCTGGTGTTCCGTCACCAGCAATAGATGACTAACAGATACGGAGAAAGACTAGTGGCCAATAATGAGCAAAGGCGCAAAGATGCGATGCGGACGCTCGAGCGCGAACTTAAGCGCCGTGCACGTGCCGAGAAGCTGAAGCCACTGGGCGTTGTCGTAACTACCTTGGCTATCCTGCTCTTTATCGGTGGCGGCATCTACTTGCTGACCACGGCTGGCGGCGCTGACGACAATGAGGCCGCTGATGAATCCACGACTCCAGTCGAACCTGCAGCTCTGACAGCTACTCCTGTCAGCGGTGAAAAGGTTCCAATGAAGCGCTCTTCCCCACTTCCGGAAACCGTGACCTGTGACTACCCGGATGATGGCGAGGCATCGAAGGACATAGATAAGCCAGCTACCGACAACGTTCCCGCCACTGGCACTGTAACCATCACCCTGAAGACTAACCAGGGCGACATTCCGATGGAGCTGGACCGCGCTATTTCACCTTGCGGCGTCAATGCAATTGAGCACATGGCCAAGTCCGACTACTTCAATGACACTGTGTGCCACCGTATTACCGGTGGTGGCCTGAACGTTCTGCAGTGTGGCGACCCGACTGGTACCGGTACCGGCGGCCCGGGCTTCAAGTTCGCTGGCGAATGGCCGGTCAAGGATTCTGGTCTGGATCAGAATACCCCGTTGGTGTACCCGAAGGGCTCTATCGCCATGGCAAACCCGAGCGACCCAGATGCCAACGGCAGCCAGTTCTTCCTCAACTGGGCAGATTCTCAGCTGCCTCCGCAGTACACCGTGCTTGGCTCCATGACTGACGAGGGCACCAAGACGGTTGCGGACATTGCGAAGAACGGTATCGAGGGCGGCGGTACCTCTGACGGTAAGCCAGCTAAGGAAGTCCGTATTGAGAAGGCGGAAGTCAAGTAGCTGACTCAACTGACTGATTCAGAAATTAATCAAAAACAGGGCCAAGGTGTTTCACCTTGGCCCTGTTTTAATACCTACGCGGCCTCATCCTTTTTCACATATCGATGGGCTGCTAAACCGCCTACTGACCAGAAGTAATGCGGTAGACATCGAAGACTCCCTCGACACCGCGCAGAATGTTGAAGATATAGCCCATCTGCTTAGTGTCCGAAACCTCGAAGCTAAAACGCATTACGGCAACGCGGTCATCGGAGGTATGGGAGGACGTCGACAGGATTGAGACCTTCTGATCGGAGAAGACGCGAGTAATCTCCGAGAGCAGTCCATGACGGTCAAGTGCTTCGATTTGCACCGTAACCATGAAGACCGCACCGGAGGAATCTGTTGCCCAGGAGACCTCGATAATGCGCTCCGGCTCCTGGTGCAGCTTCTCCGCATTAGTGCAGTCCGTACGGTGCACACTGACCCCACCGCCGCGGGTGACGAAGCCAAAGATGGCATCGCCCGGCACAGGCGTACAGCATTTGGCAAGCTTAGCGGCCATATCCGCGCTGCCTTCTACCAACACACCCGTGCTGTCAGCGCGGCGCGGAGTGTTGTGCACGTTCATCTTTGAAATTGGCGTGCGGGAGACCAACTGCTCTTCGGCATCGTCCGCGCTCGAGAACTGCGCCATCAGCCGGTGAGTCACATGCTGCGCTGAGACCTGCCCCTTACCGATAGCGGTATAGAGCGCATCGACATCCGCATAGTGCAGCTCGGAGGCAATCTGCTTGATGGACGCCGGAGTGAACAGGCGGTGCATCGGCAGACCGCCGCGCTGTACCTCTGCAGCCAGTGCGTCACGGCCGGCATCGAGTGCCTCCTCGCGGCGCTCTTTGGCAAACCACTGACGGATCTTTGCCCGCGCACGTGGAGTTTTAACAAACTTCTCCCAGTCCTTAGACGGACCGGAATCGGCATCCTTGGACGTGAAAATCTCGACGCGGTCGCCAGTTTTTAGCGGTGATTCCAACGCCACTAGCTTGCCGTTGACTTTGGCACCAATACATCGGTGACCTACTTCAGTATGGACCGCGTAGGCAAAGTCGACCGGCGTGGAGTCCGCAGGCAATGTGATGACATCGCCCTTAGGTGTGAACGCAAAAATTTCAGTGACTGAGAGGTCATAGCGCAGGGAGTCCAGGAACTCGTTAGGATCTGCGGCCTCCCGCTGCCAATCCAGCAGCTGACGCATCCACGCCATCTGATCGACTTCGGCGGAATCTCCCTTGTGAGAGCCCTTGGTTTCCTTGTAGCGCCAGTGTGCGGCAATGCCGTACTCAGCGTTGTAGTGCATCTCATGGGTGCGAATCTGCACTTCTAGCGGGGAGCCACCTGGACCGATGACCGTTGTGTGCAACGACTGGTAAACCCCGAAACGCGGCGCGGAAATATAGTCCTTGAATCGCCCCGGCATAGGTTTGAACAGCGAGTGGACGGCACCCATCGCGGCATAGCAATCCTTGGTCGTGTCCACCAGAACTCGAAGTCCGACCAGGTCAAAAATCTCGTCGAACTCATGGCCGCGGACAATCATCTTCTGATAAATCGACCAGTAGTGCTTCGGCCTGCCCTGTACCTCAGCAGCAATGTGAGACTCCTTCAGATCCTTCTGAATCATCTCGGAGACTTCCTGGATGTACCGGTCCCGCTGCGGCGCTCGATCTGCGACCAAACGCACAATCTCGTCGTACTTCTTCGGGTACAAAATGGCGAAGGAGAGATCTTCCAACTCCCACTTCACGCTGGCCATTCCCAAACGATGCGCCAGCGGTGCAATCACCTCGAGGGTCTCACGGGCCTTCTTAGCCTGCTTTTCCGGCGGCAGGAAGCGCATTGTGCGCATGTTATGCAGCCGGTCAGCCACCTTGATAACCAGCACGCGCGGGTCCTGGCTCATGGCGATAATCATCTTTCGCACGGTCTCTGCCTCGGCGGCGGAGCCCAACGCGACCTTATCCAATTTGGTCACACCGTCGACCAGTCGTGCGACTTCTGGGCCGAAGTCCCGCTCCAGGTCCTCCAGCGTGTAATCGGTATCTTCGACCGTGTCATGTAGCAGCGCTGCCACCAGCGTGGTGGTATCCATGCCGATCTCGGCGGCAATAGTGGCGACTGCAAGCGGGTGAGTGATGTATGGCTCGCCGGATTTCCGGTACACGCCGTCGTGAAGGCGCTCGGCGGTATCGTAGGCACGCTGAAGCACAGCCAAATCTGCGCGCGGATGCACCTGTCGATGCACCGCGACAAGGGGATCTAGCACCGGGCGGATTTTCGTTCTGTTGCCGGTAAGGCTTCGCGCTAGGCGGGCACCATAACGGCGTGCGGGCCCTTCAGCCATGACTCATTCACCCCTTATTAACCACGTACAAAGGCAGATCAGCAAGCTTCTCCCGAGCTCCCAGGCCTTCAACCTCCAGCACGGTGCACAGCCCGGTTACCTCGACACCAGCGGTCTCCAGCAGGGCGCGAGCTGCACACAGGGTGCCACCAGTTGCCAACACATCGTCGACAAGTACGGCCTTCTTGCCCTTCAGCTCAAACCCACTAGCCGGAATCTCAAGCGCGGCCGTACCATATTCCAGTTCATAGGTCTCGGTCAGCACAGGCGGTGGTAGCTTACCCTTCTTACGAATAGCGAGCACTCCCAGTCCAAGCTTGTACGCCACCGCAGAACCCAGCAGGAATCCACGCGCATCTAGGCTGCCTATAACATCAGCCCCGAACTCTTCCACCTTGGCGGAAATCTCGTCCACAATCAGGGCGAACGTCGTGGCGTCGGCAAGCGCCGGCGTCAGGTCCTCGAAGAGTACGCCCTCAACTGGAAAATCGGGCACGAACCGAATCTGATCGGCTAATGCCTCACGCGCGTGTGCATACGACACAGGTTTAAGCTCCTTTTCGGCGAAAAGAAAAAGTGCGGGTACCTGTCAACGATACCCGCACAATGCGCTTTTAAAGTAGTTTCACCCGAACCACTGGGAGGCGCTACCTCCTACTGCCCCGGACGCCAGGACAGCGGCTTGTCTTCATCGCCCTCAAGCTTCGGAGTCGTCACCGTTCGTTTCGGCGTCGACGGCTCCATCTCGCTTGCCGACGGCTCCTTCGAGCCCGAGTCCTCCGCAACATCAGTGGTGGCGGAATCGGTGCCCGAACCGGCTCCCTCAGATGCCTTTGCGCGGGCAGACAGTACCGCCTCTTCATGCTTGCGGTATTCACGCTGCCGCGACTTAAGAGACACCAACAGCGACGAAGCCAGGAAGATCGAAGAGAACGTACCTTGAATAATGCCGATGAGCTGAACGAGTGCAAGGTCCTTCAGCGTTCCGACCCCTAGCATGCCCACGGCGATGACCATCAGTGCCAGGATTGGCAGGAGCGTCGACACCGTGGTGTTGATAGAACGCATGATGGTTTGGTTGACCGCCAGGTTCACCAACTCGGCGTAACTTCTACGGGTCGATGAACGATAGCCTGCCGTGTTCTCGTCGACCTTGTCGAAAACCACGACGGTGTCGTACAGGGAGAACGACAGCACTGTCAGCAAGCCGATAATGGTTGCCGGGGTGACGTCAAGACCAATGAGCGCGTAGATGCCCATAATCACGATTGCATCCACAACCAGGGCGAGAATTGCGGCAATGGCCATGTCGCGCTCGAAGTGAATGGTGATGTAGATGAACACCAGACCCAGGAACACCACTGCAGCCAGCAGCATTCGGTTGGTAATCGAAGAGCCCCACGACTCCGACACGGTCGAGTCACCAATGGCATCCGGGGTCTGCTGCCCCTGTACATCGACGGGCTTGAATGCATCATTCAACGCGATACGAGCACTATTAATCTCGTCCTGAGTCAGCTTCTCAGAGGTGATCTCCAGGATTCGGCCCTCACCAGAACCGATAATTTGCACCAGCTCCGGCTTCACGCCGGTCGCCTCGGTGAAAACCTCCTCGGCCTGCTCAGTTGTCACTGAGGCCGGCGGCATAGTCATCTTGGTACCGCCCTCGAAGTCGATACCGAAGCTGAACCCGCGAATCAGCATCGCTGCGAAAGCAACAACGATGATGGCGACGGCAATCTGGTACCAGCGCTTCCGCTTGCCGACGATGTTGATTCCACCCTCGCCGGTGTAGAGGCGGCGGAAGAAGGAGTCGTCTTTCACGCTTTCTGGCTCAGTGATTAGCGCCGGATTCGTCTGAGTAGTATTCATGGATTCCTACTTCCCCTCATTCGCGCTGGAGTGAGCTGCACCGGTGTCGGCAGCCGTACTGGCGGAGGCATCGGAGGCTCCGGCCTTCTTACCGGCAGCTACAGTCTTATTCCTCTGTGCAATCTCCATGACCGAGCCGAAGCCGTTCATCGACGGCTTGGACAAAGCTGGCCACTTACGAGTAGCCAGGATGACCAACGGCGCAGTCACGAGGAAAGCCGTCACAATGTCGAATGCTGTGGAGAGACCAAGTGTGAATGCGAAACCGCGGACATCGCCAACGGCCAGGATGTAAAGAACCACAGCCGCAATGATGGACACAAAGTTACCCGAAAGGATGGTGCGCCGTGCTCGTCGCCAAGCGTGCGGAACCGCGGAGCGGAAAGTTCTACCCGCGCGGATTTCGTCCTTAATGCGTTCGAAGAAGACGATGAAGGAGTCAGCCGTTACACCGATGGAGATGATGATACCGGCGATGCCAGCGAGATCGAGCGAGTAGCCAATCCAACGACCAAGAAGGACAAGGACGCCGTAGACCATCGCTCCAGCTGCTGCCAGCGAAACCAGCGAAATCACGCCCAGGCCGCGGTAGAGAGCAATCGCGTAGACGACAATCAGGGCGATACCGATAATGCCGGCAAGCAGACCGGCTTCCAAGGAAGCCGAACCAAGCATGGCCGGGATAGTCGTGGTGGTGCCGCCCGGCTCGCCGTCCTCACCTGCGAACGACAGCGGCAGTGCACCATAACGCAGGTTATTGGCCAGCCCCTGTGCCTCGTCGATTGAGAAGTCGCCCGTGATGCGGGTGGCAGAACCAACTGGGGTTGCCTCCTGAATCACCGGGGCGGAAATGACCTTCGAGTCCAACACGATAGCGACCTGCCGCTGCAGGTAGTCATTGGTCAACTTGGTCCATGTGCGAGCGCCGGTGTCATTCTTCCCGGACTTGAAGCTAAAGGAGACCTGAATCTGACCAGACTGCTGATCGTAACCACCGTTAATCGGCGCATTGGTATCAATAGCGTCGCCGGACAGACGCTGGCCCTTGGCCTCGTCCTCCTGCCCAATCAACAGCGGAGCCTTGCCCAGGAAGATGGCTTTACCGCCTTCGGGCGCACAGGTCACCAGCGGCTTGGCCGGGTCATCGGCACCCTGTAGCGGATCAACTGCATCGCGGTTATCGCAGGTCATCAGCGCAGCGGCTGCAAACTGTGTCGTTGGGTCTTCGGACTGGCGAGTCGCCAACAGCACGTCACGAACCTTCGTACGCAGCTCGGCCGCTTCAATTGAGTTCGCCGGCTTTGCCGGAGCTGTTGCGTCCAACTTCGGGGCCTCGCCCAGCGACTTGGACAGCTCCTCGGGAACCGGCTGATCTGGGTTCTGTTCCTTGAAGGCATCAATTGCACGCTTCTGCGTTTCGTTCATGTCCTTGTAGAGGTCATCAACACGCTTGGCGGCGTCCTCCTTCGACAGGACACCGACTGACACCCAATCTTCAGCAGTCTTCTTAACTACCTCGCCAAAGGCAGCTTCATCAGGGCCCTGGGTGGGCTGTTCTACCGGACGGAAGAAGAGCTGCGAAGTCTGGCCGAGCGTACGCGCCTCCTGTGAGTCTTCACCCGGCACGGTAATGACCAGCGTGTCACCGTCGGTGACAACTTGAGCGCCGCTGACGCCCATGCCGTTTACGCGGTTCTCCAGAATCTTGCGAGCCTGGTCCAGCTGATCGCGCGTCGGCTTTTCGCCCTGCGGCACCAAGGTTACTCGGGTACCACCCTGCAAGTCGATGCCCAACTTTGGCTTGGCTGATCCGCCGCCGGTGAAAAAGACGAGTGCGTACGTAAGGATGAGGAAGCCAACAAACAGTGCCAACAGCCACTGCGGCCAGTTCCTCTTGAATGTATTCGCACCGGATCTGGATTTGCTGTTCAAAGCAAAGTCTCCTGAATCGTGACGTTTAGGTACTTAAGCGCTTCGGGTAGAAACGCAGGTCTATAACCGCACCGCGAAATCGCGCGATACCAGGAAGAGGCATTGCGGGCGTCGCTAAGCAAAGCTATAAACACCAACCGCTAGAGAATAACCGATTTAGCGTAGTGCGCCGGTTTTGACTTGTACCTATTTAGTGAAAATCTTGCCCACGCTTGCCGACGGCGAAACCTGGGACGCGCCCGCTAACCCCACGGCGCACGCTACAGCTTGGATGCATGCAAACCAGCAGGGCGTGGGCGTGCAAAAAACTGCTACTGCTTTTCGGTGGAAGTGGAACCGTCTGTACCCGTGTTATCCGAGTTACTCGGAGTATTCGGGTTCTCGACCTGCTCATTGATGTCCGAAGCGGCATTGTCATCCGGACCGTGGCCGGTGATTTCTTGGACATCGCCGACGTGGTCATCTGGCGCATCGGAAACACGGCCACGTCGATCACGGTGAGCGTAGCTAGCTCCGGTACCGGTGGTGAGGTTGCGGGCAATGGCGCCCTTTTCCCACCGGGTCACGATGCCGTCAGCGATAATCAGGTCGACGGTTGTTTCGGTCGTATCAACGACCACACCATGCATACCGGAACCGGTGATGACCTCTGCGCCCGGGGCCAACTTATCCTGCATGTCCCGAATGGTGCGCACCTGCTTGTTCTGCTTGATGATCTGCCAAATTGGCAGCGCCAGGAACAAGAAAATAAGTAGGAGGAGAATAGTTTGATCCATGTCTGCCGAGTTTAACGAATTGCCAGCTAGCAATTCCACACTGCCCCGGCCAGGTCGATGAGAAAGCTATTCTCCGATAGTTCCCTCCGGAGGCTGCAACCCCAAGTGCCGCCATGCTCGGGCAGTTGCAACACGTCCGCGCGATGTACGCGCAATCATCCCGGCACGGACCAAGTAGGGCTCGCACACTTCTTCCACAGTCGAGGGCTCCTCACCGACTGCCAGCGCCAGGGAATTCACGCCCACCGGGCCGCCACCGTGCCCCTTGACCAGGGCAGTCAGCACTGCGCGGTCCAAGCGGTCCAGCCCAAGCTCATCGACATCGAAGACAATCAACGCCGCCTTGGCCGCACCAAGATCAATAACGCCACCGGAGTGAACATCTGCGAAATCGCGAACGCGACGCAGTAGGCGGTTGGCAATTCGCGGGGTACCTCGCGAACGCGAGGCAATCTCCACTGCAGCCTCTGGGCTGATATCCACCCCGAGGATCCCAGCGGCACGGGTAACCACCTTTGTCAGATCCTCGACCTCGTAGAACTCCATCTGCGCAGTAAAACCGAAACGGTCACGCAGTGGGCCAGTCAGCATACCCGAGCGCGTCGTTGCGCCTACCAGCGTAAAAGGTGGAATCTCGAGTGGAATTGACGTAGCTCCAGGCCCCTTGCCCACGATGACATCAATACGGAAATCTTCCATTGCCATGTAGAGCATTTCCTCCACGGGCCTGGCAATGCGGTGGATCTCGTCAATGAAGAGTACATCGCCCTCGAGCAGGTTCGATAGCATTGCTGCCAAATCGCCAGCGCGAATAAGCGCCGGACCGGACGTCATTCGCAGGGACGACCCCATCTCCTGCGCAATAATCATGGCCATGGTGGTCTTACCCAGGCCGGGAGGTCCCGACAGCAGAATGTGGTCCGGAGTCACATTTCGTCCCCGTGCCCCGGAGAGCACCAAATCCAGCTGCTCGCGGACCTTGGGTTGGCCGATAAACTCCCCTAACGACTTTGGTCGCAGGTTCGATTCCGCATCGACTTCCTCGACCTGAGCGCGGGCATCGACATCACGTTGTGCACCATTTCCCCCACCGCCAAAATGGTCGTTGGCTGCTCCATCTAAAGAGTCCCTGAAGGGATTGCCCGACACGTTAAACTCCGTGCGCTCGATATCGCTCATAGTCCCCTCATCCTAGTGCACTGCCATTTTTCATCATCAATGTAGCTGCAGGTCCTCGACCTGGATTTACTTTTCGCCCAATGTCTTTAGCGCCGCCTTCAGCGCCATTGATGTATCCAAGGTCGGATCAATCCGAACAACAGTCTCCGCTGCCTCATTCGCATCAGCTTCCGGGAACCCAAGCCCGACCAAAGCACCAACGACCTGATCCAGATCTGCCTTCAAAACAATGCCAGGCGCTGCTCCGCTTGCAGCTTCCTCCGGCTGGGATACCGCCCTATCCGCGAAAACCTCGACCTTATCCTTCAACTCAACCAACAGGCGCTCCGCCAATCGCTTGCCGACGCCGTTAGCCGCCTGGAGGGCCTTGGCATTCTTTGAGGCAACCGCATTGGCAATCTCGGCCGGCGACAGTACCGATAGAACAGACATCGCTACTTTTGGCCCCACTGTTGAGACAGTGCGCAAGAGCGCAAACATCTCACGTTCCTGCGAGTTGGCAAAACCAAAAAGCGTAATCGCATCTTCACGAACCGCCATTGTGGTCAACATGAAAGTCTGCTCATGCCTCACCAACTGAGAAGCTAACCTGCCCGTAATGGTGACCAAATGCCCGACACCACCGCACTCGATAACGCAATAGTCCGCACCGAGATCGATAACCTCACCGCGTAGAGATGCAATCACTTCTCACAATTCCTTTCACTACGGCTTCCCGAAAGACACCGAGATAAACGCCGAACTCACAAGTGTGCTCTAGCAGGCTCCCCTACCGCGAGGGATTCTCACGGCGAGAAAGCTCCAACTCCCGCTCCTCGTGTTGCTTAGCAAGCGCAGCCAAGGTGTCGCGCTGGCGTTGCAGAACCGGACCACGCCAACAGTGGCAGATAGCGATGGCCAACGCATCCGCTGCGTCCGCAGGTTTTGGCGGAGTTTCCAACCCGAGGATTCTCGTCACCATCATGGTCATCTGCTTCTTATCAGCCCGACCGTTGCCGGTAAGCGCCTTCTTTACCTCCGACGGCGTGTACATATGCACTTCCAAACCGCGTCTCGCCGCAGCGAGGACAAGGACACCAACCGCGTGCGCAGTCTGCATTACGGTGGACACATTGCCGCGCTCGAATACCCGTTCCATCGCAACCACGTCCGGCTCGTACTCATCCATCCACTGCTCCACGGCATTGGAAAGCCGTAGAAGACGATCCTCCAACGATGCCGTGGTTGGTGTGCGGGCGACCCCCACCGCAATGGGAATGACTTTCCTGCCCTGAGCACCTTCCGCAATGGAGAGACCACAACGAGTAAGGCCAGGGTCGATACCCATCACCCGCAGAGATCCAGCTCGATAGTTCACCTCTCCACTAATACCACATTTCGAACAGCTGTTTGTATCGTAGCTACACGGGGTACCAACCGTTGGTTCTGATAGGTTTAACACCATGAATTCACCGAAGAAGCTCTACGGCGTTCTCGCTGCAGCTGAAATGGTCACGTGGGCTCTGCTGCTCTTGGGGCTGGCACTGAAGTACCTGTTCAAAGTCACTGACATCGCCACCACCATCTTCGGCGGCATCCACGGTTTTACGTTCCTGTGCTACGTAGTCACCACCATCATGGTGTGGATCAACCAGCAGTGGAGCTTTGGCCGCGGTGTCATCGGCCTCGCCTCTTCTATCATTCCATTCGCAACCTATCCGTTTGAACGAAACACCCTGAAGGCAGGCCTCTTGGATCGGCCCTGGCGCTTTACCGACGAATCCGAGGAGCCACAGGGCATTTTCGAGTGGGCACTCGCGATGATTATTCGCCGCCCGTTTATCTCGGCATTCGTCATCCTGATTGTTCTCGCCGTGGTCTTCACACTGTTGCTGATGGCGGGACCTCCGACTCAGTGGTTCTCTTAAAACGGTTCTACTAAAACTTTCAGAAACCAAAATCGGGTTTATTGGCAAAAGTGTGTCCGTCTGGCGTGTCGACCGGTGCGTCGGCGGGCGGGCACCCTTCGCTACTTACCCCAATGCGAGTTACTGACTGCGTTTATGACAAAAATGACCTGAAAAATCGTCTGATAGTGACATAAACTCGCACAGTTTCACATTTGCAGCCGTATTCACACGCGCAGCCCGTAATTTTTTGAGGTTGCCAGTGTGTCGGGTTGTCAGTTTTTCTCCTTAACCCCAGGGTGTGGAGCTACCCGCAGGCGGGCTCTGACCAGTCGCTATCCTGAGGATCAGACACACTCTTTGAC
>NZ_JVPT01000072.1:123470-136617 GCF_001055915.1 Corynebacterium sp. 212_CJEI
AAAAAAATCCCCATCGGACGACTCTCCGATGGGGATCTTCCATTCACACCAGCTCGCCGCGCAATTCAGCGCTGCAGACTACCCTGCACGAGCATCCTTTAACGCCGGGAAGCCGGTCAGCGGAACCGTCGCCAAGCAAACGCCTAGTCTTCGAGTTCGGCGATAACCTCGTCGCTGATGTCGGCGTTCGAGTAGACGTTCTGCACGTCGTCGGACTCTTCGAGAGCGTCAATCAGACGGAAGAGCTTGCGTGCACCGTCAGCATCGAGAGCCACCGTGGTAGAAGCGCGGTAGTCCTGATCTGCGGAGTCGTACTCCATTTCGGCATCGACAAGAGCGGTGCGGACATTCATCAGATCGGTAAAGGCGGAGACAACCTCGAACTTTTCGCCCAGGTCGTTGACCTCCTCTGCACCAGCATCGAGAACCGCCATAAGCAGGTCATCCTCGGTCAGCTCGCCCTTCGGCAGCTCGACGACACCCTTCTTTTCGAAGAGGTACGCCACGGCGCCGTTGTCTGCCATGTTGCCGTTGTTCTTGTTGAACGCCGAGCGCACATCGGAAGCAGCACGGTTACGGTTATCGGTCAGGCACTCCACAATCAAAGCGACACTGCCAGGTGCGTAACCTTCGTAGACAATGGTCTCCCAGTCAGCACCGCCGGACTCCTCGCCGGAACCACGCTTGCGGGCACGCTCAATGTTGTCGTTGGGAACCGAGGCCTTCTTGGCCTTCTTAATCATGTCATCGAGGGTGGGGTTACCAGCAGGATCACCGCCGCCGGTACGAGCCGCGACCTCGATGTTCTTGATCATCTTTGCCCACTCTTTGGCGCGCTTGGCGTCATTAGCAGCCTTCTTGTGCTTTGTGGTTGCCCATTTTGAATGACCCGCCATGTGCTAGTTCCTACCATTCCTCTCGTCAATACCCATGTAGATGGGAATTCGTCAGGTGTTCATTATACAAACCGGGGATTTAAATGCCGACAAGCTCTCGCAAAAAGAACTCGTGGAGCCGCGTCTCCCCCGTCGACTCCGGGTGAAAGCTGGTGGCCATCGCAGCCCCCTGCCGTACTCCGACCACTGTACCTGCGGTCTCTCCAGCCGATTCTGGCACCCGCGCTAGCACCTCAACATCATCACCGACACGCTCGACCCACGGTGCGCGAATAAAGGCGGCGTGTACAGGCGGCTGGTCACCACTGATCGCCAGCTGCGGAATATCCAAGTCAGTTTCGAAGGAATCCACTTGCCGGCCAAATGCGTTACGACGGACGGTGATGTCAATCGCCCCCAGGCTAACGGCATCCGGACGGGTATCGAGCACTTCGTCGGCAAGCAAAATCATGCCGGCGCAGGTGCCATATGCCGGAAGGCCATCGCGGAGGGCTTCCCGCAGCGGGTCTTCAAGCTCATTGAAGACCATCAGCTTGCTCATGGTTGTGGACTCGCCGCCGGGCAAAATTAGGCCGCTAAGCCCTTCCAGATCACGGGGCAAGCGCACCTTTCGGTGCGGGACGCCGAGCTGGTCAAGCACATATCCGTGTTCGGCAACGTTGCCCTGAAGAGCGAGGATACCGATTGTTTCCTGTGTCATTAATCTAGGTTCTCACTGCGAGCATCGAAGTTCGTCGCCACTGGCACGGGCTCGACACCCGGGGCCAGGCTTCGGGTCAGCCCTTCCTGCGTGACGACGGCCACGAGCTCGCCCTTTTGGTTAAAGATGCGACCGTGAGTCAATGCGCGACCCGCGTGCGCCGATGGCGAAATCTGGTCGTAGAGCAGCCATTCATCCGCACGGAACGGACGCATAAACCACATCGCGTGGTCGAGGCTGGCTTCCTGGACCTCAACGCCTGGATGCGGAACGAGTGCCGATGACAGCAAAGTCATATCCGACATGTACGCCAGCGTGCAGACGTGGAAGGTCTCGTTATCCGGCAGGCGATCCTTGCACCGGAACCATACCAGCTGCTGGGACGGGGTGTACTTGTTGTGTTCGAACTGATCATCCGGCACTACCCGGATATCCCAGTCCGCCCACTCGCGCATTAGTAGACGACGTGTGTTCGTCATCTCAGAGGTGTCGGTGACCACATCTTCAGGATCTGGCACCTTGCGCATCACGTCAGAGTGCTCGAGTCCCTCATCCCCCTTACGGTGGAAGCTGACCTGCATGACGAAAATCGTACGGCCATCTTGCACAGCTTCGACGGAGCGGTGGCAGAAAGACCGTCCATCGCGAATACGCTTGACCATGTACACCGTCGGGATATGGGGGCGGCCCGGGCCTACAAAGTAGGCGTGGAGGGAGTTCACCGCGAAGGTATTACCCACCGTGCGCGTCGCCGCGACGAGGGACTGGCCGGCAACTTGGCCACCGAAAGTGCGCTGCAGGATTGACTTAATGACTGGGCCACGGAAAATGTCCCGGTCAATCTGCTCCAGATCTAATACCTCGCGGATGTTAGCCATTTTTACCAGCCACGCTCAGCGAGTCGGTGCGGCTGCGGAATCTCGTCGACGTTGATGCCGACCATTGCCTCGCCGAGACCGCGGGAGACATCAGCGATGACCTTCGGATCATCGTAGTGCTGGGTTGCCTGGACGATAGCCTTGGCGCGCTTCTCCGGATCACCGGACTTGAAGATACCGGAACCAACAAAGACACCCTCAGCACCGAGCTGCATCATCATTGCAGCGTCAGCCGGAGTTGCAATGCCACCTGCGGTGAACAGCACGACTGGCAACTTACCGGTCTCAGCGACCTCGCGTACCAGCTCGTACGGTGCCTGCAGCTCCTTGGCGGCAACGTAGAGCTCGTCCGGAGCCATAGAACGCAGACGGTTAATCTCAGCGCGGATGGTGCGCATGTGAGTCACAGCGTTGGAGACATCACCGGTACCGGCCTCGCCCTTGGAGCGAATCATGGCAGCGCCCTCGTTGATGCGGCGCAGAGCTTCACCCAGGTTGGTCGCGCCACAGACGAACGGCACGGTGAAGTCAAACTTGTCGATGTGGTTCGAGTAGTCGGCCGGGGTCAGAACCTCGGACTCGTCAATGAAGTCAACACCGAGGGACTGCAGAACCTGTGCCTCAACAAAGTGGCCGATACGGGCCTTGGCCATAACCGGAATGGAGACGGCATTGATAATGCCCTCAATCATGTCCGGGTCAGACATACGTGACACGCCACCCTCTGCGCGAATATCGGCGGGGACGCGCTCCAGCGCCATCACGGCAGTTGCGCCGGCATCCTCAGCGATCTTGGCCTGCTCCGGAGTAACGACGTCCATAATGACGCCGCCCTTCATCATCTCAGCGAAACCGCGCTTGACGCGTGCGGTGCCCTGCCCGGAGTTGTTCTCAACCGTGCTCAACGAACCCTACTTCCCTAATAAAACTGGTGAATGTGACTGTTTGTAGTCGTTTAACACTATAACGCCTGAACTAGACAGTGCTGTTCATTGAGTCAGAAAACACCGCGAACTTCCAGCACAACAGCGGGTTTTCCCACAATTAAGCCGTTGTCAGTCCATCTGCAACATCGAAATATTCCGGTTCAGGTGCAGTGCCCGCCAGCCGCAGCGCGCGCACTAGCGGCCTGGCTCGCAGTGCTTTCGTATCCGTCACCGCATCATTGTAGAAACGGCGGGCGAGCTCGAGCCGCGTATGGGCGTCAGAAAGCTCAATTGCCATCGTCCGGTCCACGGGCTGTTCCCCATAGAGCGCCACAATTTTCCTAGTCAGTTCGTTTTCCACGTCTGCACGCTGCCCAGTGTTGTTGGCTCTAAGTGGTGTGGCTTCCACCTTCGCCACTACCCCGGCGAGTTCCGGGTAGGCGGCACGAGCGACTGCGGCCCTTCGCCCCAACGCCGCTTCCAGTGAAGAACGCGCCAAGTCCGTGCGAATGTGCATACGGTTCAAACGCGTCGCTGTCGATGAAGCCACCAAACCGCCAACGAGTACGACAATCAGCGCAATGACTAGGACAACGACCCAGATTGGAACGGTTACGTCCACCGAAAACCCACTTTCACTCCGCTGCGTTTAATCAGCTGCCACGACGGAAATCTCTATGGCGCAATGACGACCTTTTCGCCGTCCATGCGCACCGTATCGTACACACGCAGAACGCCGTCGGCGACCTGCGACCAGTCATACTCCCAAGCCCGCTTATGCCCGAGTGCGCGAAGCTCCTCCCCCAACTTTGGCTGCGTCAAAAGGCGTACGACTGCATCCGCAAGGTCTGCGGAGTTACCGTTTTCAAAGTGAAGCCCGTAATGGCCGTCGTCAAGCACGAGTTTGAACGCATCGATGTCGCTGGAGATCACCGGCGCACCCGCCGCCATCGCCTCTACCAGCACGATGCCGAAACTCTCCCCACCACGCTGCGGGGCAATGTACGCATCCGCATCGGCGAGTATTGACGCCTTAGCATCCTCCGACAGTCTGCCGACGAAATGCAGGACATCTGCGTTTCTGCCCGCTTTACGACGAGCTGCCGCGATATCACCATCACCAACGACACAGACCTCAAGCTGTGGAATCTCCGCACGTATTGTTGGCAACGCGTCGAGCAAGACGTCAAAGCCCTTACGAGATTCGTCGAAGCGTCCGAGGAAGACAAGCCGATAGACCCCTTCACGCCGTGGCGGAATCTCAGGCAACGATGAGGCGGCCGGGCAGGACTCGAAATCTCCAACACGGACACCATTGGGAATGAGAACCGGGTCGCCGCCGAGTTGCTCAACCTGCCAGCGACGAGCCACTTCCGAGACAGCGATGCCTCCCCGAATGCGTTCAAGGTACTTCCGCAAAAATGGCGTGGCCAACTTCAATGCTAGGGAGTCCGTCGCCGCAGAGTGATAGGTCGCGACAATCGGCCCGACCGAGTTTACTAACGACAGCATTGAAAAACTGGGCGAATTCGGCTCATGGATATGAAGAATGTCGAAGCTACCCTCCTCAATCCATGTGCGGACTCGACGGCTGGTGCGGGGACCAAAAGATAGCCGAGCGACCGAGCCGTTATACGGAATCGGGATGGCGGCACCACCTCGAACAACGAAATCCGGCACGTCCGCCTGCGCGCTAGCTGGGCCGATAAGACTGACCTCGTGGCCGCGACGGATAAACTCCTCACACAAGTCAATCGCGTGAGCTTGAACCCCTCCTGGGACATCGAACGAGTACGGGCACACCATTCCGATTCGCACGGCTACTTTGACCTCTTCTTATCCGCCGGCCACAGTGGCTGCATCATGTGCCAATCCGCTGGATGCTGGGCAATATCAGATTCAAAAACAGCAGCGATGTCCTGGACGATGTCGGCCAGCTCGCGCCCCTCGGTCGGCACAAATGGATGCGCTACAAAACGCCAACCATCGCGCGTGTAGGACAGGCCCGCGGGCATAAGCCGAGCGCCCGTGTCCTGTGCCAGCTTTGCCGCGCCGACCGGCATTGTCGTCTGCTCGCCGAAAAAAGTGACCGGGACCCCGTGGCCGCCGAAGTCACGATCAGACAGCAGGCACACAACGCCACCTTCTTCCAATCGCTTCTGCAGTTCCGGCATCGCGGGTTTGCCACCGGTAAGCGGGAGGATGTGGAATCCGAGGGATTCGCGGTACTCCACGAAAGCGTCGTAAAGTACCTCTGGCTTCAGCCGTTCCGCCACGGTACTGAACCGACCATGGCGGGAAACGAGCCACATACCTGCCATATCCCAGTTACCAGAATGCGGCAGTGGGATGACGATGGAATCTCCGGCCTCGAGGGCCTCAGCAACTCGTTCGAGCCCATCGCTGGTGGATTCGACCGTGTCTGCCAACTCTGGCGACGCGATGGAGGGCAACCGGAATGCCTCCACCCAATAGCGTAGATAGGAACGCATGGAAGCCCGAATAAGACCTTGCGGCACTTCCTCAGGCGGACAGCCCATAACGCGAGCCAGGTTCTTGCGAAGCTGGCGGGTAGTCGCTGGATTTGCTGCTACACGATCGGCGGCTATGTTGCCGATGCGGTAGGCCACGCGTTCCGGCAGCAGCCCAAAAATCTTCCACCCGGCCATATAGCCGAGCGCAACGAAATCATCTTTCGAGCGAGGCAGGAAGAAACTAGTCATCGTATCCTCCTTTAGTTGTTGGAATCAGCCGAACCCGTGGACTTCGTAGCAGAGTCAGGGTTGATAGATGAACTATCAGCTGCACCTTCTGGCGGGGCGATGGGATCCAACGCTCCTGGCTGCTTAGCCACCATGTACAAGCGCTGAACGACGGTGAATACCGACCCAATCGCCAGGAGCCACATCGCGACGTAGAGGGCATAGTCCACGCCAAGCCCCTGGAGCCCGACGCCAATTAGACCGATAATCAGGCGCTCCGCACGTTCGACGAGACCACCGTTGACCTTGAGGCCGCTAGCCTCTGCTCGAGCCTTAACGTAGGAAATGACCTGGGACGATCCCATGGTAATCAGTGTCAGAATGAGCAGCACTGAATCCGCGCCATGGCGATACACCACCCAATACGCTATCGCCCCGAACAGTGCAGCATCCGTAATACGGTCACAGGAAGCATCCAGCGTCGCTCCGTATTTCGTTCCCCGCCCTCGCAGTCTGGCCATCGTGCCATCGAGCAGGTCAAAAGCAGTGAAAATAGCGATTGACACCGCAGCTGCGAAAAGATGGTTGGTAGGAATCAGGATTACCGCAAGCAGAACGGAAACTACCGTTCCCACCAGGGTGACCGTGTTCGGGCTAATGCCGACCCGCAAAAGTGCAGCGGCAATCGGTTCAACTACTGGGCGGATTGGAGCCCTGCCACGGACACTCAGCATGCTGCCCCATCCTCTTGATTAAGGGCACGCCAGCCGTCGGCAAGCAACTCGCGAGTCTGACGAAGAGCCTGCGGTAACACTTTGGTGCCATCGATCACGGTCATAAAATTGCTGTCACCCGACCAGCGCGGTACGACGTGCATATGCAGGTGATCGGCGACCGAACCGCCGGAGGCTTTGCCCAAGTTGAAACCTACATTGACGGCGTGCGGACGCGAAACCGATTTGAGGGTACGAACCGCATGCTTGGCAAATCGCATCATCTCGGCTGTTTCTTCGTCGGTCAAGTCCTCAAGGTTGGCGACTTCGCGATATGGAACCACCATGAGGTGCCCTGGGTTGTACGGGAACAGATTCAGAACGGCGTACACCCACTCGCCGCGAGCGATAATGAGTGCTTCCTCATCGCTTTGCTTCGGCAAATCAACGAAGGGGTTACGGGATGGCTTGGAGTTATGCACACCACGCTTGACGATGTAATCCAGCCGGTACGGTGCCCATAAGCGCGTGAGCCGATCCGGTTCGCCGTAACCGCTGTCGACGTATACGCCATCAGACGATTCCTGCTGGCCGGCATTGCCCTGCTGCTGCGGAGGCAACTCTTCACTTCCCGACTGATTCACTGCCATCCCCTTCGTTGCGTGGCCGGGTCCCCATTCGAGCCCCGACCACATATATTTCTCTGCTGTAGTTTACGACCTCGCGGTCAACTTCTTTGGATTACCACGCGTGGTTCACCAGTTAAAACAACGCGGTCGAATTAGAGAGCGTTAACGACCTCTAGAGAGCAGAGACATTCTCCTTGTTCGGCTGTTCGTTATTCCGCGAAGCAACCCAATCACAGATGATGTCCACAGCCTTCTCAACTGCCACCCCGTTAATCTGGGTGCCATCGAGGAACCGGAAGCTGACGGCACCTGCCTCAATGTCACGGGCACCAGCCAGAATCATGAACGGAACCTTGGCCTGGGTGTGGTTGCGAATCTTCTTCTGCATGCGGTCATCGGACGTATCCACGTGGACACGGATGCCACGAGACTTCAGCTGTGCAGCAAAGTCCTCCAGGTGTGGGATACAGTCATCCGCAACCGGAATACCAACAACCTGTTCCGGAGCCAGCCAAGCCGGGAAAGCACCTGCGTAGTGCTCCAATAGGACGCCAAAGAAACGTTCGATGGAGCCGAAAAGCGCACGGTGAATCATAATCGGGCGCTTCTTGGTTCCGTCAGGTGCGGTGTACTCGAGCTCGAAGCGCTCCGGCAGGTTGAAGTCGAGCTGTACCGTCGACATCTGCCAAGTACGGCCGATGGCATCGCGGGCTTGGACGGAAATCTTCGGACCATAGAAAGCGGCTCCGCCCGGATCAGGAACGAGCTCGAGGCCAGAAGCATCGGCAACGCGCTGGAGAATAGCTGTGGACTTCTCCCAAATTTCATCCGAGCCGACGAACTTCTTTTCGTCCTTCGTAGACAGCTCCAGGTAGAAGTCATCCAGGCCGTAGTCACGCAGAAGCGAAATGATGAAGTCGAGGACATTAGTAAGCTCTTCTTCCAGCTGATCCTCGGTGCAGTAGATGTGGGCATCGTCCTGCGTAAAGCCACGGGCTCGGGTAAGACCGTGGATAACGCCTGATTTCTCGTAGCGGTAGACGGTGCCGAACTCGAACATACGAATCGGAAGTTCACGGTAGCTGCGACCACGCGATGCGAAAATGAGGTTGTGCATCGGGCAGTTCATCGGCTTGACGTAGTAGTCCTGCGGAGCCTTGGTGCAGTTGCCGTGTTCGTCATATTCGCCGTCGAGCTGCATCGGCGGGAACATGCCATCCGCGTAGAAGTCAAGGTGACCAGACTTCTTGAACAAGTCACCCTTAGTTACGTGCGGCGTGTTCACAAAGTCATAGCCCGCTTCGATATGACGGCGACGGGAGTGCTGCTCCATCTCGTTGCGGATGATGCCACCCTTGACATGGAATACCGGGAAACCAGAACCAATCTCATCCGGGAAGCTGAACAAATCCAGCTCGGAGCCCAAACGGCGGTGATCGCGCTTCTCAGCCTCGAGCATGCGGTCAAGGTACTCGTCTAACGCTTCCTTGGACTCCCACGCAGTGCCGTAAACACGCTGCAGGTTATCTCGAGATTGGTCACCCCGCCAGTACGCAGCGGAAGAACGCGTGATCTTAAAAGCAGGGATGTAACGAGTGGTCGGCACGTGCGGGCCGCGGCAAAGATCAAACCACTCGGTCTCGCCAGTACGCGGATTGACGTTGCGGTAGCCGGTCAAGGTCGTACCTGCACCACCGACGTCGACATTGGCCTCATCATCTTCGGACACCTTGCCGGCCGACTTTTCAACAATCAGCTCGAGCTTATACGGCTCGTCGGCAAGCGCTTCCTGCGCCTGATCGGCAGACTCGAACGCGAAGCGCTCGAATCGCTGACCAGACTTGATGATCTTCTTCATACGCTTTTCGATGCGCTTGAGATCCTCCGGCGAGAAAGGCTCATCGACACGGAAGTCGTAGTAGAAACCATTGTCGATGGCAGGGCCAATGCCCAGCTTCGTCCCAGGGAACTCCAACTGCACGGCCTGAGCCATCACGTGAGTCGCAGAGTGGCGGATGACATCGCGACCGTCCGGAGTATTCGCCGGAACGGGCTCGAAGACGGTTTCCACTTCTGGCTTAAAGGACAGATCCTTCAAATTGCCTTCAGGGTCGCGGACACAAACGATGGCGTCAACGCCCTTGTTCGGGAAACCCAGGTCTCTCATCGCCTCGCCCGCAGAAACTCCTGCGGGCACGGAAAACGGTGCTGGGGTTGCAAATTCTTCTGACACGGCGTGCGTGTACTCCTTTTCAAAGTGTCTTCGAAAATCACATACCTGGTGACCTTCGTCAGTCGTTCACACACTTTACCGCACGGTCAAAACTCAGGCCTCGAAAAGGTCCTGGGCCCAGTACTCCTCCTCAGAAGTTCCTCGTGGCATAACAAACACGGCGGATCCAATGTGGAAAATCCACTGATTGAGACGGTCGTTCTTGGACAGCCGCTCTTGAATCGGATTGAACTGCTCCAACGGGTCCTTCTGGAAACAAATGAATACCAGGCCGGTGTTGGTCTCGAATCGACCATTCGGTTCCGGTGGCAGGTCATAGTTGTAGACCCGTCGCAGAATCCGCTGATTAGGTTTCTCTTTCGGAGGCATTGACAGCGCAACATGGCTGTTCGGATCCGTCAGAGGCAGACCATATTCATCAGTCTTCGCCAGGTCGACGGTCTCAAACTCGTCCTTACCTCCAATTGGCGCGCCGGTGCCGATATCTCGGCCGGTAATAACAGTGCGGCTTTCGCGGTCCAACACATCCCAGCCTGGAATATCCATTTCGATACGGCGGACAACCATCGCTGTACCGCCCCGCAACCAATCCGGACCACTATCAATCCACACCTGCTTGTCGAATTCTTCACGAGTGCGCGGGTTGACCGTACCGTCCTTCTGACCGAAGAGATTGCGCGGGGTCTCGCCTTCCTGCGTAGAACCATTGGCGTGCTGGAAACCAGCTTGCACCCAGTGAACATCCAAATAAGAACCTGCATTTCGGATCATCATTCGGGCCGCATGGGAGACCATTACTGGGTCGTCCGCACAAATCTGCAGGCACAGGTCTCCGCCGTTCCACTCCGGGCGGAGCTCATCGTTAACGTACTTTGGCAGATCTCCCAGCCACTCAGGCTTCTGGTCTTCCCTATCGATGATTGTGAAGAAATTCTCCCCATATCCAACAGTGATAGTCAGATTGGCCGGACTCCCCATGAGCTCAGGTTCCAAGTCCGTTCGAGTAGCCTTGCCGGCTGTCATTCGGCGGGCATCATCCGTCCAGGCACGCATGAGGTTTTGGAGGCGATTGCGATCGACCCCCTTCTTCACGTTGAAGGCAATTAGCCATAGATTCGCCTGTGCGGGCGTCGCAATCCCCGCCTGGTGGGCGCCATCAAAAGGTACGGTTGCTGTCTGCAAAGGCGGTTTCGGCGGCTCTTCCTGTGGACGTTCCAACCCAATCGCCTGGGCTTCCGGCGCCCCCAGGGCGAGCGCTGAGGCTCCTGCGGCGGTGCCGAGCCCGCCAAGAAAACGCCTTCTGGAAAAGCCTTCGGACATTTTGTGCACTCTTACCTTTCTGATTACTTCGAACTGGAACACATGAGATGGCTGGGGATCCGCCAACTCTTCAATAGCTTCAACGCAACCACTGGCCTATCCAATTCGACCGTATCGAAAACCTTTTTCGGAAAAAGAAAAGCGCCGGAGTTCGTTGCATATGCTGCAATAACCTGCCAACTCCAGCGCTTCTGCCACCATTAGATTCAGCTAGTCAATTCCTCGACGTACCTGAGCTCACGCCCGCTTTACGACGAACGATTGCTTGATCAACTTGTCACAAAAATTAGTGGCCCGAGTGATCCATCTCACCGCCACCCATGTGCTCTGGGTTGTTCAGGTCACCGTCATTACCGTAGTCCTCTTCACCTGCTGGCTGGACACGAACCTCAACGTCCTGGGTAATGCTAGAGCCGTCGGAAAGCTCAATGACGAGCTTGTACTCAGCTCCCACATCCATAGCTTCATCATTGTTCATGATCATGAAGTGAGTGCTACCCGGTTCGAGAACGAGTTCGCCATTAGCAGGAATCGTCAAACCTTCCGGCACCTCGAACATCTTGCCGTCCTTGGTATCGTGCTGCTCGAACTTCGTGCCTTCCTTCAGCCCCTCAAGCTTGAAGGAGGAAACCTTGATGTCCTTATCGGTGTTGTTGGTCAGCGTACCGAAGATGGCGGTCATGCCCTTGTCAGCCGGCTTTTCCTTGATGTAGGCATCGGCCAGCTGCACAGCAGCATCACTCTTCTCCATCTGAGAGGTAGCTTCGGTCGCAGCGGAGGTTGCGGACTCAGTCACCTCAGCAGCAGTGTTATCGTCGGACGAGCATCCTGCCAGAGCAAGGGTCAGAGCTGCGGAACCAGCGATCAGTGTAGTTGCAGTGCGATTGAGCTTCATGTGTCTATTTTGCCTTTCGATTAATAACGATGACGACAGCGGCGATGATGACGATGAGTCCACCACCGAGGCCATAAGCCCATAGCGGTATTGACTTCGTTTCCTCGGCGTGCGCACCGGTCTGACGAGATTCTGCCCCGGCTTCGGCTGCGCCAGCAGCATCCGGATCAGCCACTGAAAAAGAGGTCTTTCCTCGGGTGGAGTGACCATCAGAGGAGGTGATTTGGAAACCAATGATGTAGTTACCAGGGCCTGGATTAATATCCTCAGGGATATCCAAAGAGACCTCATTACCCACTACCTCTGGCTCGTGGGAGTACAGGACTTCCTTGGCATCTGCATCACTAATTGCAACGGTGTTGAAATTGTTCTTGGGGTTGCCGGAGAACTTGAGAGAAACGTGGTGCGGAAATTCATCGAGAACCTGCTTGTCGCCTGGGTTAGACGACAGCACGGAATCGTGAGCATGCGCGGGGCCAGCATTAATAACTGACGCACCTGCAAAGACTACAAGCGCCGCAGCAGCGGCTACTGCACGCCGGAAACCCGACTTTGAGAACCGAAACGTTTCGCCTGAAGCGACCCGGGGACTCACTAGAACAGTTCAACTCCTTTAAGCGGGACAGTTCGAGAAGAACAGCAGTAGTCTGACCGCTGCCCTTATACCTATTGTCGGATGGTAGTCCAGAAAAGTTCCCGAGAGGGACGAATATAGTTCAGGTCACACAGCAAAACCCCGGCCGCGCAGTTTTTATACGATGCGTCGACCGGGGTTTTAAATGGTAGTCCCAACTGGGTTCGAACCAGCGACCTTTCCGGTGTGAACGGAACGCTCTTCCACTGAGCTATGGGACTCGGACAGAAAAGCACTAAGCCTTTGCTGCTCTGCGGAATAAGTTAGCACGCGTTTTGGAAGTTTCCCTAATTGGGTTGCATTGCGTTTGCGATTGCGCAGTTCGACGATTTATTACCCCACCGATGGAACTCCATGACGATAGCGACTCGATAGCCCCCAGTAACCAACCCACGAAAGCGAATAAATGACATCGTTGCGATTCAGAGGCATCAAAGGTTGGTCTTTAGCCCTACGCCCACAGGCACAATACAGATGTTCACCTGGTAATTTGTAATCAATCGCACAAGCACGCTAAAGTATCTTTCGCACCGCAAGAGAGCAATTGAGATTCTTCTTCGCTCTCCTTGCAACGTGATGCGGATGTAGCGCAGCTGGTAGCGCATAACCTTGCCAAGGTTA
>NZ_JVPT01000073.1:0-5265 GCF_001055915.1 Corynebacterium sp. 212_CJEI
GGGTTAAGTAAAGAAAAGTGTGTCTTTTCCGGGCGTGTTGCGGTTATTTGATCCAGCCTTTTTGGATGCCGAGGTTGTGTTGGTAGCTGGTGTCGATGGCGGTGTCGTATTCTGCTGGTGCACCGATGTCATTGGTAGTGGCTGTGGTGTTGTGGGTGATCAGGTCTGTTGCTGTGGAAAGTGCGTCTTGACCCCATCGTTGGTCCCTGGCGATCTTGACCGGATCGTCAGGGACTTCTGTATGTAGATACAGCCACCAATCCATCACTGTGCGTTGATGCGGTAGTGATAGTCCGCGGTGTCTGCGGGCTAGTTCTTTTATGGGGGCGTTGATGCCACCTTCGAGGCTGTTTGTTGTTGCTGCAAGGTTGTCGGGGTCGATGGTTGTTGGTGGGGGTTGCAGGTAGGTAAACAGCAGGTCTCTGCGGTGCAGAGATAGCAATGATTGATAGGCCGCTCGGACGCGTTGGTGGGTGTAGACCTTGGTGTAGGCGCCGGTAGCAGGGTCTTTGATGGTGGTTTTCTCGTTCATCCATTCCCGGTAGGTGTGGTCGAATTCGTGCAGGTGGGCGACCCATGTGGATGCTTGGTCAAGGTCGGTGATGCGAGTGAGTTTCAGGGCTAGGCGGTAGAGGGTTTTGCCGGCATCGGTGCGGGGGTTGCTGGTGGTGTGGCGGCGGACTGTTCGTTGGGCGTGGACGAGGCAGCGTTGGATGCGTGTTGTTGGCCAGCAGTGGTGGATGGCTGATTGGGCACCTTGTCCGCCGTCTGTGACTGCGATTAGTGGTGCGGCAATGGGGCGTAGGAGTTCGGTGTAGGCGGCGGTGGTTTCGTGTCTGGCCCAGGTCCAGTTGATGACGTGGGTTTTACTGGCTGCGATCAGGAGGCATCCGGACTTTAGATAGGTCGCGTCGAGGAAGATTTGGTCATGGATGCGGAATGAGTCGATGGTGGGTGTGGGGATGATCCACCAGCACCATCGGAATCGGTGGTGCATGGTTTGCCTGGTTACGCCATGGTGTGCGGCGAAGGTGGTTAGAGATTGGGTGCCGGTGGCCCATTGGATGAACAAAGCCATGGTGGCGGTGTTTTTGTTGTGGGTTTGGGTGTTGCGGGTAAAGGAGTGTCCGCAGTGGGTGCAGCGCCAACGGGTGGTTGATTTGCTGGTGGTGCCGTTTTTCTTTGTGTTGTTGCCGCATAGTGGGCAGCTGGGGCGGTTGGTGGTCATCCTTTAATCCAACCGGTGTGCGGTTAGCACAAATGTGGCCGGAGGTGCGGGATGGTGTGGGTAATAGCTTTCGGGGAGCTATTCTTTGGTGATTTGTGGTGTGTGGTCTGGGGTTATGGTGGCATGCGGACACACTTTTCTTTACTTAACCCCCAACTTGCAACCCTCGCTCGCACCCCACGCCTGACTCAAACAAGGGTTAGATACGCAAAAGCGCACGACCCCAGGCAACCACCCGAAGCGCGTGCGCTAATTACCGAAAAACTATTTAGCAGCAGTCTCAATCATCTCGCGAATGCGGTCAATTTCCTTGCTGCGATTGCGGTTGCGACGAATGCCCATTGCGATGCCACCAACAACAAGTGCGGCAACGACGCCCAGTGCTGCCTGCACCTTCGGCTCATTCAGAGCATCGAAAACACGGGTCTTTGCGTCATCCGCAACGTTCTTCGGATTCGTTCGCACGGTTAGCTCATCCAGAGTACGGGCGAGCTGGTTACGGTTACGCTCAATATCGCGCTGGATATCTTCAATGCTGCGAGCCACGTAAACTCCCTAAAAAGTTGAATATCTAAAGTGATTGTTCGCCTAAAAGACTAACACTTCCACTACAGCAACGTGGGCGAGCACGGGGAAAAACTCAACGCATTGCTTCAGAGTCGACACGCACCGCTCCAGAGTCGATACGATGAAGCCATGACTACTTCTTCCTCCAGCGACAAAGAATACGGCCAGAACAACATCCGTCTGGAAGCTGGCGACCCTGCCCCAGCGTTTACTCTTCTCAACGACGCCGAAGAGCAGGTTTCTCTGTCGGACTACGCGGGCAAGCCCGTGCTGATTTACTTCTACCCGCGGGCCAACACCCCAGGTTGCACCACTGAGGCATGCGACTTCCGCGATGAATCCGCTGCCCTGAACGATGCCGGCATTCCTGTCGTAGGTATTTCTCCGGACAAGCCGGCGAAACTCGCAAAGTTCCGCGAGGACCACGGCTTAAACTTCACCCTTCTGTCCGATCCGGACAAGGAAACCATGACCGCATTCGGCGCTTTCGGCGAGAAGAAGAACTACGGCAAGATTGTCCAGGGCGTCATCCGCTCGACTTTCCTGGTTAATGCCGAAGGAGAAATTGAAAAGGCCTGGTACAACGTTCGCGCCAAGGGGCACGTCCAGCGCGTACTGCGTGACTTGGGCGTGGAATCACAGGCTTCCGAAAGCTAACTAGCCGCAAGGCCTACTTTGCCCCTGGCCCCAAACTCTCCTCCCACATCATCCCGATTAGACGGTTTCGTAGTAGTGACTCAATCCCAGGACGCACCGAATATTCTTCGTCCCCGTCGCACTCCGGCTCAGCAACGCAGCCGAGAGCGGTACGCACGCATGCTCAGCTCGGCACGCACAGTGCTCATCGAGCACGGGTTTGAGTCTTTCACTTTCGACGAAGTCGCTCGCATCGCAGATATCCCCATTGGCACGCTCTACCAATTCTTCGCAAACAAGTATGTGATGATCTGCGAGCTCGACCGTCAGGACACCGAGGCCGTCATCGAGGAAGTCTCACGCTTCGGCGAAACAGTCCCCACCTTGAAATGGCCGGAGTTTCTCTCGGAGTTCATCGATCACCTGGCAAAACTCTGGCGCGAGGACGTTTCCAGAAGAGCCGTATGGCTGGCTGTTCAATCAACGCCCGCCACACGCGCAACCGCAGAAGATACGAAGTCACGCCTGGTCACCGAGATTTCAAAGGTGCTGCGCCCGCTGGTGCCGTCGTCAAGCGATGCGGAACTGAACTTCATCTCCGACCTCATGATTAACGCCACGTACGCCCTGCTGAATTATGCGGTGGACCATCCGGGAAGCGATGCTGAGCGGGAAGCTCATTACGAGCTGACGGTGCAGGAAATCAAACGCATGACAATCTCTTATCTCATGAGCGTCGCGGAGGCCGCAGACTAGAGAGCGCCCCTCGCCCACCTCGGCAGGGGCATTTATTGCCCTTATCAATACGCGGAGGGTAGGCTTGCCTTAGTTTACGCTTTACTCTGGTCAGCGCGGTGGGGTTCCCTGTTTTTCGCCGCGCCTGCGCCGGAACTCCCAAACAGAATCAGAGGTTCACATGTCCACGACGCAGGGCGCTTTCCGACGGAGCCTGCTTCCCCGCTCTATTGTTCTAGCTTCGGCAATCGTAGTGAGTACGGGATTTTTACCCGCAGTCCCCGCATCGGCACAGTCACTGCCATCGATTGGACAGCTCGGCGGTTCGCTCCCCGGCATCGGCGACCTTCTCGGCGGCAGCACCGATCAGTCTGAGCGCCAGCTCTCTGTGACCCCTGCCACCGATCTGTCCGACGGCGCCACCGTGACCATCAAGGGAGTCGGCTACCCCGCTAACGCAAATATTTACCTGGCCCAGACAATCGAGAAGCCAAAGTCGGGCTACCCTTCGACCTACGGCGAAGCGGCCAAGGTGACAGTCGGCGCTGACGGAAGTTTTACGCAGGAGATGAAGGTCGCGACCAGCTTTGGCGATGTCGACTGCACCTCCACCCAGTGCTACGTAGCCTCCTTTACTGCGTTCCCTAATCTTTCTGACCGCAGCAATGACCAGTGGGTCCCCATCACCTTCAAGGCGGGTGCTACTTCCCAGGCTGCTCAATCACAGGGTTCCACCAGCGCGGCACCGAGCGGTGGCCAGAGCACTGGTTCGGGCTCCCAGTCACAGTCGGGCTCGCAGTCACCGTCGCAGTCACGGGGTAACGCATCGGTGAGCCTGTCCAAGACCTCAGACTTGAACCCGAGCGGCGACACCATTCGAGTTGAAGGCAAGGGATTCAAGACCTCTGGACCGGGCATCTACGTCGGTATCGCGCAAAATGACCAGATGGATGTGACCAACGCCGATTCCTTCGGCCCGGATACCCAGTTTGTGTCTACCTCTCGCGGCAACTTGAAGTCCGACGGCAGCTTCAGCGTGGATCTTCCGGTCAGCGCGAAGTTCGGCACGGCAGACTGCATGCAGAACGCTTGCTCGGTCTACACCATTGCTGCTCACGGTTCTTCCGACCGCAGCCAGGACACGGCGACCGCGGTATCGTTTGCCGGCGGAGCTGCCAAGCAGGACGCTACCCTGCCCTCCGGCGGTGGCTCCTCACAGTCCGCAGGCAGCGCAAGCTCCGGCACCAGTGGCAGCACAGGGTCTAGTGGAACGAGTAGCACCAGCGCTTCCAGTGGCTCCAGCAGCTCCAACGGCAGCAGCTCCTCGACCGGCACCCCGTCGGTAAGCCTGTCCACCACGGAACTGAATCCATCGGGCAGCACCCCAATTACCGTCTCCGGCACCGGATTCAAGACCAGTGGCAACGGCATCTACGTCGCAGTGGCTGAGAAGAACAAGTTCTCCACCACCAACGCTGATGCTTTCTCCGCCGCTGAGTTTGTCCGCACCTCCCAGATGTCCTCCGACGGCAGCTTCTCCACAACGCTCAATGTCGAGGCCGTCACATCGGCCGCCAACTGCGTCGAAAATGACTGCGCACTCTACACCTTTGCTGCTCACGGTTCCTCCGACCGCAGCCAGGACACGGCCACGGACCTCAGCGTCGGCGGCTCCGCCAAGGAACGCGAAGAAGCTGTGAAGACCGGTGCCTCCAAGACCGGAGAGTCCAAGGCCAGCGGCTCATCCAAGGCATCTGGCAAGGCTTCCGCAAAGTCCAACGCTTCCGGCAATGGCCTCGACGAAGTTGATGTGCAGACTCAGCAGGCCGCGACCAACTCCCCGCTCCAAACCGCCGCAGTCGCCGGAACCGGCGCAATCCTGGGCGCGCTAATCTTCGGTGCCGGCATCTTGGTCGGTCGCCGTCAGAAGTCCGTCGATTAGCACGGCGCCGGGCTAGTCCAAGCGTACGACGGCGATTGCGTAGTCGCCGTCGTGCGAGATGCTTAACGACGGCCCCAGCTGCCACTCCTGATCGTGGAAATGGCGGCTCACAGCCCCGTGGAGACTGATGCTCACGCGACCGTAGGCATCCGGCTGC
>NZ_JVPT01000073.1:5365-15786 GCF_001055915.1 Corynebacterium sp. 212_CJEI
CCTCTATTTCCCGCCAGTCCAGCTGATCGCGCGCAATCGGCGGTTGGCTGCCGAAGAGAGTCTGCGACCAGGCCTTGATGAAGGCTTCCTTCGCAGCCCAGCGGCCCGCTAAGTGACGCGCCAGAGCGCCGCCGACTGCTCCGCGGCGCCTAGCTACCAGTAGCTCCGCAGGTGTGAAAACAGCCTGCGCGAACTGACTTCCTGGCATATTCAGCTGCTCTTCGAAGCCCGGAATATAGACGAGGTCTACGCCAATCATGGCTGGAGGACACCATCGATCAGACGGGCGCCGTCGGAAAGCAGAACTGCCTTTTCCAATGCAGCGGGTGAACCGAACCGACCACCGTCCGCCAGGTTTCGCTCGCGTGGACGCTCGTAGAGAGCTTCCCCACCGTAAATAGCCTCATCAATGCGACGCAGACCAGCCGCTTCGCGGTTGTGCGCCGCGGACCGCCAACGCTCCGCAGCCTCAGCGCCATCGTGCTGCACTATCGCTTGGTAGAAAGCTTCCGGATGGACGACTGCCACCAGTGCCGAGACATGTCCGAACCCGAGCGAGGTAACAAAGCCAGCCTTCAGCGGCAACGTATTGCCGAAATTGACTGCCTTCGTTGGCCATACCAGACGCGAATGCGCAGCCAATGCGGGATCGACGCAGTCCAGCGATCGATTACCTGGCACAATGCCGCTGCGCAATACCTGGGTCAGACCAATGATCTGGAACGCTGCAGCACCACCCTTAGCGTGTCCCGTCAGCGATTTCTGAGAGACCACCAACAGCGGGTTAGAGCGCTCGCGACCGAGTTCATCTGCAATGCGTTCATGCAGTTCGGACTCATTTGGGTCGTTGGCATTGGTCGAGGTGTCGTGCTTGGACAACACCGCGACCTGATCCGCAGTGACATCGAGTACTGCAAGTGCGCGAGCCAATCGAGACTTCTCGCCGCCCTGAGCGGCCGCTAGCGCACCCAAACCCGGCGCCGGAATGGACGTGTGCGCGCCGTCGGCGAAGGACTGGGCGTATGCGACGACACCGAGCACGGGGAGCCCCATGTCACGAGCGATGTCTCCGCGAGCCAACAGCACCGTGCCACCGCCTTGCGATTCCACAAAGCCTCCGCGTCGACGATCGTTCGGCCTGGAGAAGTACTCATGGTCGATGCCTTTGTCTTCCATGGTGGCGGAGTCAGCTGTGGCGGCCATGTCGCCGAAACCTGTAATTCCCTCTGTGGATAGGTCATCGAAGCCACCTGCGACAACGAAATCTGCCTTACCCAGGGCAATCTTGTCGACGCCCTCCTCCACCGACACCGCTGCCGTCGCACAGGCTGCGACAGGGTGAATCATCTGCCCGTAGCCACCGACATAAGACTGCATAACGTGGGCGGCAATAACATTTGGCAATGCCTCCTGCAGGACGTCATTGGCTCGCGGTTGCCCCAGCAGGCCGTCGATGTAGAGACTGCGCAGCGACTCCATCGCACCAATACCTGTGCCCTGGGTCGACGACACTCGCGCCGGGTTGACCGCTTCCAGCAGTTGCGCTGGGCTGAAGCCCGATGACAAGAAGGCATCGACAGTACAGACAATGTTCCACAAGCTCACGCGGTCCAGATTGTCCATCATGTCTGCCGGAATACCGTATCGTGCCGGGTCAAAGCCCTGCGGAATTTGACCGCCAACATAGCGGCTCATCGCCATTCGGCGCGGAACCTGCACTGGTGTGCCAGCGGCTCGTGTCACAAGCCACTGCCCTGTCTCGGCATCGAAGCTCGCAGTGGTGTTGTCCGGGTTGGAACTGACAAAAGTCTCCGCTGCCGCGCGGTCACGCACAGCAAAGCTCAACGCACGATCCAGGTAGACCGTGGTCAGCTCAGTCATCGTATTATCAACCAAATCGCCATCATCGGCGTAACGACGCACACCAACTCGCGCCAGCACTTCATCGCGGTAACGCGAAGCAATGTCGCTTTCTGCCAACGGTTGCCCGTCGGCGTCGCGCCAGCCACCCTCATAGGAAATCAACCCCATTGACCAGGCTAATTCCACAATTCCTGCTGCAGAAATATCATCGACTTCAGCCTCAAAGCGCGTCCGGGAAGAACCGTACGGCCCAAGCTCACCGGCGCCCACGATGACCACCATGTCCTCCAGAGCCGCTGCGATGTCACCAAAGGTCGGTGTTGTCTGCGCAATTGGTCGGCGAGGGCTTGGCAGGCCGCTCAAAACACGGCTTGACGACGGCTCCTGCGAGCTCGCCCCGCTAGAGATCTCAGAGTTTTGAGCTGCTGGGGCAGCCGCCTGTGCAGCCTCCTGCGCCATTTGCGCAATGTTGAGGTCGACGTCACCCAATCCGCCGGTGAGATCGGCCTGAATCGGGCGGGTTTGTGCCTTCTTCCGAGCCTCCGAGCTCGCGAGCTCAATGAGTTCAGCTGCCATTTCTTCGGTGGAGAAGGTGCGTACTCCCTTTGCTTCCACTGCAGCAACCAATGGGTCGTTTCCACCCATCAGGTTGGTGCCTCGAACCCAACCAATCTGTGCATGAGCCAGAGTGGTGCGGGTGCGCCAAGCGTCCTCCACATTCCAGCGCGCCACCACTGCATCGAGTGCGGCCTTGGCTTCACCATAGGCACCATCACCGCCGAAGCGACCACGGTTCGGTGAACCCGGCAGCACCACATGCAAACGATGGTCCAGATTATTGTCCCCGCCAAGTGCTGACATCCCTGCGATGAGTCGTTCCACCGACCACAGAAGCAGACGCATTTGGGTCTCGGACGCAGGACCGGCGTCGGCAAGCGAACCCGAAACCGTAGGCGCCGCGAACGGGAATAGCAACGTCGGTGACAGTGCAGGCTTGGTCACAACCACTTCCGCACCAATCGTCGTAGTCTGCTCGGTTCCGATCCAGTCGATAAGGGAATCCAGGTCCTGGAAGCTGGACAGGTTCGCCGGTACCACCCACAGCTTCGCCTCGCCCTGCGCATGCATGCGGTAGAGCTGCTTGTAGAAGCTCAGGCGCTCATGTCCCAGGCGTGAGGTAGTGACAACAACGGTTGCTCCCTGAGACAGCAACTGTGCAGTCACAGCGGAGCCAATCGAATTTGGCGATGCACCGGTAACAACTGCGATGTCGGCATTCATCGATAGTTCGTCCACATTCGTGATGGACTCATCCGCCAGCTGTCGGTAGATACTCGCCAACTGTGTTCGCCCTGCCGCGTCTGCCTTGGCAGCCCACCACTGTGCCTGCTCGACTGCGGTTTCGTGGATACTGCCCGGCGCGGTGTCAGCCACGTCTTCATCAGCGGCTGCCCAGAGGCGTGCTAGGTCATCGCGGGAGGTGGCCCAGCGGTCGTCGAGCAGCACTGCCTTGGTGGGCGTAAACGTCGGGGTGACCAGCTTCGGCCAGTCCGCACCGAGTTCAGCAGTGACGAGATTTACCAGGTTGCTGTCGGCGTCTTCGGCATCGAAGTCAATGGCACCGGTAATCTCGTGGCCGAGTTGCTCCAGAATCGTGCGTGCAGCGGTGGCAAGAATTCCTCGTTGACCAGTCAGTTTATCTGCAAACTCAGTGAGTGCAGCCGAGTCGACCATCCCAGCACTACTGTCGCTTGCCGACGGCTTAGCGACAGATACACCTCGCTGCGAGGCGACCGCGAGGATTGCTTCATCGATCAGCTGGTTGAGTTCAGCAGTACTGGTTGGGGCGGCCGGTGCCAGATGCGCAAGATCACCGCCGCGCAGGGATGCGCCCTCGCGAGTACCGAGCATCATCTCGGCGCTAACTGCGGTTGCCCACCCCTTGCCGAGCTGCCATTCATCGACCACATAGTCATCGATGTAATTCGCGCCTGCACCGGCAGGACCGGTAATCCGGCGAATACCGTCGGCAATGGCTTCGGAGAGAATCGGACCGAATGCCGAATACCCACTGGCCAAGCTATCAATCTTGTCCTTTAGATCAGCCAGTTCCGCATCTGCGGCCCCTTCGATTGAACCGAGGTCGAATTCCACTCCGAGATCGAGCAGCAGTTGATTGCGTCGAGATGAGACTCCATCGACCAGAGTCTCAATGGAGTCGGCGGCGCCGAGCTGGTCGGGGCGCACCTTCGTCCATTGGCAAATAAGAACTTCCAGCGCTTCTGCCGGGCTGACTGCGATATCAGCAACTTCGGCAGCCGGAGTGGCAGCACTCGTGATCGTGGTTGCCTGTTCGGTCGCCGCGGATTGGTCTGCGGATACCGCCGGCGCCGCTGATCCTGCTTCTCCCGATGCTCCTGCTGCTCCAGATAGGGTCTGCGCCGCGTCCTGCTCTGGTGTCACCTCCGACTCGGGCTCAGTCTTTTCCGGCTGAATTTGGTCGCGCATAAACGCTGCATCAGCATCACGCTCGAGATTGAGCACTCGAATGTCACGGCTTCGGTGGCGGGGCAACTGGCAGGTACGGGCAGCCAGGTTTGCCAGTGTGGGCGCTGTACCTACACCGACTTCAATAATGCGGCTGACACCGAGATCCTCAAGCAACAGATCCTGAGTTTCGACCCACCTCACCGGTGAGCAGAATTGCCAGGCCAGCAACTCGACCAGCAACATGCGGGCCAGGCGCGCCGGGTTTTCAGCAGCAGTATCAAAGTCGGCAAGGATGTTTTCCAGAATGTCTGAGTCGACGACTGCAGCCATCTGGCGGACGAACTTCTCGGTCAGCTCAAAAGAGGTCGCGGTGAGATTCGGGATATAGCGTCCCACCAGGCGTTCTGGAGCGATTTCCGCTGGCAGCAGCCGCTCCAGGTGTTTACGGAAGGAATCCACACCGTCGCGTAGGACACTGGAGTGGAATGGCACATCAATACCTGGGATACGCACGTATCCCTTGCCGTCCGAGCTGCGGCGCTCGCACTGTTCAGCCAGTGCCGCAAGGCCCGCGACGGTGCCGGCGACGGCGTACTGCTTGCCTGCCAGGTTGAGATTTACGACTTCGAGGAACTCACCGGTTTCCTGCGACAACCGATTAACAAACTCAGTGACCTCGTCCTCGCGTACGCCGATCTTGTCCGGACGCAGGGCGCACAAACCATAGTTGGACCTCCCCTGCTCATCACGTTCGACCAGTTCATGCATGGTCAAACCGCGGCGGTAGACAACCTCCAACACGGCATCTGCGTCAAGCGCACCAGCGAAAGCCGCCAGCGCGTTGTACTCACCGACAGAGTGTCCCGCAAAGTGAGCTGTTTCATCCAGCAGCCCTGCTTCACGGAGCTCCGCAACCTGCGCCAGCCCCAACGTCGCCATCGCAACCTGGGTGAACTGAGTCAGATTCAGGACACCTTCTGGGTGGAAATAGCGCACACCATCCACAACCACCTCTACCGGGTTGTCCCGAACAATAGCCAGTACGGAAAAGCCAAGCTTCTCTCGGGTCATCGCATCCGCCTGGTCCCACACGCGGCGGGCCGCTACGCTGCGAGTCCGGGCAGACAGCCCCATCCCCTGTGATTGAATCCCCTGGCCAGGGAAGACATATGCAGTCGTCGGTGCGGCAATTACAGCAGTGGCAGTCAGTACCAGCTCGCCCTCTACTGTGGCCGTGACTTCACGGACTTCACCGGCGCCTGGACGGTCATCAAAACCACGGCGTTCGACAGAGAATTTCACTTCCTGACCAGGTAGAACCGGACTCAGCATAGTCGCAGTGAACTCAATCACCCGATTGCCAATGCCGGCATCCGACGTGGCAACAGCCGCATGCTCGGCCATCGCCGACAGCCACATTCCATGGACAATAACCCCTGGTAGACCAGCTAGCGCTGCTGCCCGGGAATCGACGTGGATAGGATTGCGATCGCCCGTGACACAGCTAAATGGCTCCATCGCCTTAGGCGCTTCCACGGTCAAGGCACCGCGGAAACTCCGTGGCGTATCCGTGACCGTTGGAAATGGCACAGTATTGGTCCGCGCTGTCTCGCCGCCGTTTCGGCCACGAATGGCAAAGCGTTCACTCAAGGTGGCGAGCAGCGTATCGCCATCACGAACCTCCGCGCGCACCACAACTAGTCGCCCTAAGTCCGTATCAACGGCCTCGTCGACACGCGCACTAATCCGCAACGTTGTGGTTTCCTGCGGCAGAGCTCCAATCATACGAATGTGATGCTCAAGGTGAACAAGCGCGAGCATGCCCTCAACAACATCAATGCCGGTCTCAGTACGCGCCTGCGCGACTGCCGCAAAAATCGCTGGCCAAGCATGCCCGACCAACGCGTCCGGCACCGTCGCCTGTGACTCATCGCCGGCAGCTGCAATAGTGACCGCATCGTAGTCAGCCATCGCCATCGGATCCCACACGGATTCCCACTCCGCGACCCCATCGACGATGTTTGCAAGCTCACCGCCAGCCGCGATTCGCGTCAGCTCCCGCATCGCGGCTGCCGCATCCTCATGCTTGACGACGGGCACTGCGCCCACCGCTGCACTCTGGCACAGGCGAATTCGCAGTTGCGTATTCTCCCCCGCAGCATCGGGCAGCGGAACGGTCAGCTGTGCCCAGACGAGCTCCTCCCCGCCCTCATCATTGCTGCCATCAGCTCCAATGGTCTCCAAAATGGCACCAGTACCTGGGTGCTCCAGGCGTTGTGAACGAGAGACATCACTTGCGTCAGATACACATACCCACTCATGTTCCGCGCCAAGTGCCAGCGCCGGATTCGGCTGCTGTCGACCAGCCCACCAAATCACAGGTGCTGCGAGCATCCGGCTGAGGGCGTCAACAGGTGCCTCCGGCAGGTAGCCGGTATCCGTCAATGCCTGTGCAGTAGCTTTTTCAAACCGACCCAGAATTTCCGCTACTGGCTCATTCGCGCGGGTAATGCCCGAAACAGCCTGCGGCCCTGGGATGATGCAGACTTGATCCGCATCGTAGCGAGAGTCATGCGCCTGCCATAGGGAGTCCGATCGCCACCAGCGACGAACCTCATCATCGATAACCGGAACGAATGGCACAGGTTTGCCAGGTGTGCGGCAGAGCTCAGAGATAAAGAAGGTGACATCTGCTGGGTGGAGCTGGGTATCCAGATCCAGCAGGCCGGACAGTCGCGAGATTTCGTTCTGCGGCTGGGTGTGCAAGCTGTCGCCGTCGGCAAGCGCGTCAAACGTGCCCGCGTCGACTGCATTCAGTCGTGCCTCTACGCGGTCGACGAGTGCGACGAAGCGCGTCGACCACGTTGGATCGAGGAACGTCCCTTCGGGCGCACACAGTTCGAGATAGCGGTTCAGCACCTCGGCATACGTCATGGTGCTGACATCTCCGAAGTACGGCTTCGCGGTGGCGTTAATCGCCTCGATGATCTCTGCGCGTCGTTCAGTCACCTTAGTGAGGCCACCTGCGACTTCGTCAAGCAATCTGCCTGCGCGTGCTGCGGCGTTATCAATTTCGTGGATATCAGCACCCAACTGGCTGCGCCCCGACGCCATGCCATCCATGGCGCTACCAGCGGGAATCCAGTTGTCAGTGCCGACGGTGTCGACCAACATTTGTTTCACGGACTCGGAGGCGGTCGACTCCTTTGCTGCCATCGCAGCTGTGCCGATGATGACAGCATCTACCGGCATCGGCGCCAATCCGCACCGTGTCGACCACGTGCCCATCAGATAATCACGGGCCTGCTCTGGCTTGCCGATACCGCCGCCAACAGCAAGCACCACATCTCGCTTGCGGATCTTTGCGTAGGTGTTAATTAGCAGGTCATCGAGATCTTCCCAGGAGTGGTGGCCACCGGCACGCCCACCTTCAACCTGCATGATGATTGGATACGGCGTGCCCTGCTGCGCCAAGGTGTCTGCAATTTCGAGCACCGACTCGATTTGAGCGATTGTGCCCGGTTTGAAGGAGATATGCGGAATCCCGCCCTCACGCAGCTGCTTTACTAGCTCAACTGCCTCGTCCACCTCGGGGATTCCCGCGGAGATGGTGACGCCATCAATCGGTCGCCCCGCTGCCACTGCGCGCGGGAGCAAACGGCGGCTTCCAATGTGCAAACCCCACAGGTACGGATCCAAAAACATGGTGTTGAACTGTGCACTGCGGCCCTCCTCGAGCAGATCGGAGAGTCGCGCCACATTAGCCTCGAAGATTTCCGGCGTGACTTGGCCGCCACCGGCCAGCTCCGCCCAGAACCCCGCATTCGCAGCAGCCGCCACAATTTCAGGGTCAACGGTTGTCGGGGTCATACCGCCGAGCAGAATTGGCGAGCGCCCGGTCAACTTGGTGAACTTCGTCTCGACACGGGGCTTGTCTCCAGTGACCAGACGCGGCGCAAACTCCAGCCACGATGTCGGGTGCTCAATGTCGCTCTCAGACAGGACGCCCCTCCCCGCAGCTGTCGCCGCAGGAATCACCGCCACGCCATAGCCTTCAGCGTTGCGTTCTGTCAGCTTGACGACGCCTGTGTTCGGCCCCAGATCCAAAATGGTGGTTGCTCCTTGGTCGATGAGCCCCCGTACCTCGGCGCTCCAGTCACTGGGGTCAACCAAGATTGCACGCGCAAGCCGGTCCGCCGTTTCCGCATCTAGCCCAATGCGCTCAGCTCGCTCCACTACCCATGCCACAGCAGGTACCAGCGCTGGGTGATGGAATGCGCCACTAACTGGCAGAACTGTACATTCGACTTTCCGACCCTTCGGCTGCTGCGTTGTGAGCTGCTCTGCCAGCTGGTCTAGTTCATCCTGCTTGCCGATAACTACGCTGGTAGTCTGCGTATTCTTCAGACCGATGACACAGCCCTGGGGGAGGAAAGGCTCCAACTCCTCGACCGTCAGGCCAGAGATACTCATCATCGGCGCGTGCCCAAATCCGGCTACTCGGCTTCCGCGCGCACACGCCACACCGATGAGGCGAGCTAGCGCCAGAAGCTCTGCTGCCTTCTCTGGGCGAGCGACAATCTCAGCGGCAAGAACACCTTGCGAATGACCGGTTACCGCTACCGCTTCGGTGATATTAATTCCCTGCTTTTCCAGCAACTCGACAATGCCCAACTGTGCCAAGACGATGCCCGGGACGCTGACCGCAGGGTTGGTTGTATCTCCGGTAAATGGCTCGTCTGTAACGAGTGAGATTGCCCAGCCAAAGGGGTCGAAACCTGCGGGAAGCTGGCCGATGAGATCGTCGTCAAGCGGTGTGAGCAGTTCCTCAGCGCGAGTGAAAACTTCCCGTAGTTTCTTTGAGTTGCCACTGGCCATGACGCTGGAGAGAGTGTCCAGCCATGGTTGCGATTGACCGGCGAAAGTGACTGCAAAAGTGCCCAGGTCTGGAGCAGTTACGACGTTGGTCTGCAAAGTGGCGAGTTTTTCGTATTTCACGTGGCTGAGGTCCTTGTCTTGTGGAGTACGAAATGAAAACATCTTTTGTTTCCAAATCCTTGCCAGGACACTATGCCATAAATCATGAGGAATCCATCATGTTTTTCTCGCGCAGTTTCGCGGCGCCATCAACGCGAAGATAATTTGCAGCCCCAAAACGAGAGGCTGAACACGGCTGCGAAATCAGCGAGTACAACGCTTCGAAAGCGCAAGAACTTCGCAGGTAGGAAACAGTGTTCCCCTGTCGAAAAGTTGCTTGCGCTTCACCACCCTGGCAGCGCCGGCGGTGGAAAATAAAACGCGGAAGACCGAGCCAATTTATGCCCAATCGGTGATGAACATCACACCCGGAATGCGTGTCAATGGGCGCCGAGAACGCTCAATCTTTCCTCGATTAATCGCCTAGCATATCCAGAATTGTGGACTCCGCTTCTTCTAAGCGCCGCTCTGACTCTTCAAGGTCCTGCTGCGACTTACCATCGCGCTCGACCTTGCCGTCGAAGATTGCGCAGGGATCATCGTTGACCACAGTGTCGTCGGGAACTATGCCACGACGCGCCATGTACTCATCCAGATGCATCGAGATGCTCATGTTGCCTCCCTGCTTCCACCTTACGATTCAAGATACGATTCGATCAGCGTCATTGTATCGACAGATTCGATTGCCCTACGCAGTGGAATGAGCGGACAGAGGTTTCCCAGAATGGTACTCACGCGCGCTGTGCGGCTGCCCCGTCTTGCGTTCCCCTTATCGATGCGAAAACTGTCGCAGGTCTACGACCGGTCTGGCGGCCAGGGTTTTCCATCGGGGAAATACCGGTCAAACTTCCAGCCCAGGCGGAACGGAAGCACAAACTTAGGAGGGCAGTTGTTGGCCTCCCACATTGTCTCCGGCTTAGCTGCGTGTTCAGCCACCTTACGGTCGGTGTACACCCCGTGACATATAGGGTCGTAGTAGTCTGGCTCGTCAATCTTGTGGGCGGGCGTACCACTAAATACCCCGTAGAGAATCTGGTCGCGACTATTGACCTCGACCTCGAAATCTTCCCAGGTACCAATCATGTCGCCAG
>NZ_JVPT01000074.1:0-33359 GCF_001055915.1 Corynebacterium sp. 212_CJEI
GCTTGAAAGTGTCATAAACTCACACAGTTTCACATTTGCAGCCCTTTGAGCAGGGCCTGGGCCCCGCCTCCCACACTGTTGGTTGTTGATTTCCATCGCTTCGGTTCCAGCACACCGACATGCAGCCACCAACACACGGCCAGCGAATGCGGTTGCGACTCCGGTGGATTGACCGGAAAACGGGTTTGAATCAGGCCCAGACACGTATTCGCAGAACCGAGCCCCTATTCAAGCGCGATTTACATAACGTGACCTGCTGGAATGTCTTGAATCTGACAGACTTCTTGTCTATTAACCCTAAAATTGCTGCGCATTATCTGAGTATCCACGAGAATCGACTACGCCAGCACAATTTCTACAGGAAGGAACGTCATGCCGAAGACAACTTTCACAACGGTCGCGCATGCCCCAACCAACCTCGAAACCACGGTGACCTCTCGAGACATGAGCTTCACTTTGGACGAGCCTACTGACCTCGGGGGAACCAACGCGGGCATGAACCCGGTCGAGGCGCTGCTCGGAGCCCTCGGCGCCTGCAAGTGCATCGTTGTCCGCTCATTCGCCGCTGCCCACGGCATCAAGCTCAACGATGTCAAGGTTGAGTGCTCCGGTGTGCTCGATCCAGACGGTTTCATGGGGAAAAACCCGGAAGCAAAGATCGGTTTCTCCGAGATTCACACCCGCTTCCACATTGATGCAGACAACACGAGGGAGGAACTGGTCGCATTCCTCGGCTTTGTTGAATCCCACTGCCCGGTTCAGGACACGCTGTCTAACCCTGCGGCCTCGTCCTTCGAACTCGCATAGCGGAAAATCGCTGGTTTTCGCCACGGCCTCTCAAGGCTTAACGCCGATGGGACGAATGGGCCAGCTCCGCGATACGAAGCACCGACTGTTCCAGCGATAGTTCCGGCGTCGATGAGGCTCCCTTGGTGTCCGCATCCAGCTGTGCCGCAACAACCACAGCGCGAGCGACCGCCGGAGTTGACCAGGCCGAAGCCAACCGCTGAGTTTTCTCCAACTTCCACGGCGGCATGCCATAGCGGTGGGCATCCCTGCGAGCATTAACGCCACGTGCGCCGTGGAGCCGAGCTACATCACCGACCATTCCCGTGATTGCAGCCGACAGCAGTGCCGGTGCCATTCCCAGCTGCAAAGCACGGCGCATCTTCGCCAACGCTTCCCCACCCCGACCGCGCAGTGCGAGCTCGGCAATCTCAAAGCCCGAGACCTCCGCCGAAGCACCGTAGTAGGTGCGCACTGCTTCCGAGGTGACCTTGCCCGCTGTATCCGCACACAGCTGGGAAATGGCGGTCGCCAGTTCGCGGAGGTCTGAACCGACCGCATCCAGGACGGTATCGATGACGTCGCGACGCACCTTAACCCCGTGTGAGGCGAATTCTTCGCCAACAAAACCGGGCAAGTCGTTTCGCTTAAGCGGTTGAGCTTCGAAAAAGCGGACCCCCAACTTACGCAGGTCAGCGACCATCTTTTTCTGACGCCCCTCACCGCTGTGAAGGAGAATCAACGTGATGCCCGGCGCGGGATCCTTAACCGAATCCATCAACAGCTTGGCAGGCTCTTTGCCGGCGTCTTGGCAGTCGGTAACAACCACGATCCGGTCATCCCCAAACAATGAGGGGCTGAAGAGCTCCACCGCGTCAACAGTGGTCATGTCCCCTGCACGGATGGTGGTCACAGGCACCGAGCGTCCGCCCGGATCGGACTCCGTTGCTGCCTGCGCGCGGACGGCAGCGACAATGGCGAGGCGGGCGCGGTCTTTCAGCAGTTCCTCTTTGCCCACAATCAAATTCACGGGTGCGACGGCGCTCAATCCCGACCTCTTTTCCGCGTTGATTCCTGCGACTGTTGTTTCTAGCCTACGGGACAGCCCGGATTTCACCTTCCTCGCCAGACTTCGCCATTCGAATAGAGAGCTTGCGGCCCATCTCGCTGTGGGCACACCACAGGAATGTGCTCGGGTGTCATTACGGTTTCTCGCACGCGCGGACCACACTCGCGGGCGATAAACCACTGGGGTGAGCGGTGCGATTGGAGCGGTTGGCCGCTCACGGCTTCAGCGATATACGACGGGGATTCCACCACCACGGTTTCTGTCGTGGTGTTATCTGCGGCAGTATCCAGTACCTGGGTATGCCACGTCATTTGCTCGGTGAGTCCGAGCGCAATTCGGCACTGCCGGCTGAGCGGGGTCGGTGCAGGGTAACCAACCGATGCAACATGGTTGGCGGGTTCTCCGGCAGTACCCGCGTGAATGAGAACGATCTGGTTCTTCTCAGCGCAGGCTGCAAGCTTCCACCCCTGTGGGGCACGCGCAATGTCGAGGCCGAACACCCAAATAACGGCATAACTACCGGCTGCCAAGACAGCAGCGAAGGCCCCAGCGCGGAGCGCAAGACGGGGCCACGCCCAGAGCGCCGTCAAGCATGCGAACGTGAGCGTGCAGGAGATGACCAACGTGACCGTCCCAGTGGCGGGCGCGACGATTCCCGCAGCGAGGCGTGCGACCTGATGAATCCACCATGCGCACGGCGCGGCGCACCAGAGCAGCGCGTGGACCAGCCAGTTGAGATGCAGTGCGGCGGCAACGGCAGCGAGCGAACCAGCGATAGTAACCGGTGCGACGGCGGGCGCGGCGAGGAGATTGGCGAGCAGTGAGACGTGACTAATTTCGCCGATGAGAAGCGCCAATACGGGCATGGTGACCACGTGTGCGGCAATCGATACGGCGACGGCGCGGACTACTGGGGCGGGCCAGGTACCCATAACGGTGGTGGCGGACAGGCGTCTGGCAAGGGGCTCGGCAAGAAGGACTAACCCAGCGGTGGCTGCGACCGACAGGGCGAAGCCCACTGATACCGATAGGTCTGGTGCCAGGAGAATCAACCCAATAATGCCAGCCGATAGCGCCGCGATGGCTTGGCCAGCTCGTCCTACGAGAATCGCCAACAGCCCAATGCAACCGGTGACCACTGCGCGTAGCACTGACGGTTCTGTGCCCACAATTGCCACGAAGCCGTACAGGGCAAGTGCGGCGACTGCGACCCGCACCCGCGGCCCAGCCCACGAGAACACGGTTACAACAGCCCCGATAACAAGCGCAACGTTCGCTCCAGAGACTGCTGATAGATGTGAAAGCCCAGAGGCAGTCATCATGTCGCCGTCGTTGAGGCTAAAGCCGCGCTCATCGCCGATGGCCATGGCGGGAATCAGGCGGTCGGGACCAACGGGAAGATTCTGCGCCGAGTCAAAGAGCTGCTGGCGCACCTGAGCTGCCAGCCCCTGCGGTGGCGCGATGACCTCAATATCGCCGCGCAGATTCAGCTGGATACCACTAATGCAGGGTTTGCTGGCCACACGTATACCGGCTGTGGATTCAACTACGGCGTCTCTCGTGACCGCCAACAGTTGCTCGTCTCCGAAAACCGACACCTGCCCCGGAAGGCCCTCGATGCGGGCCTTCGCGCTGGCCCCGAACTCGGTAGCTTTCGGCTCGGTGACGAGGCGCAATTGCACTTTCGACATCCCGCCAATGTCGTCATAGAGCTCGTGGGCTCGGGCTTGCGCTATGCGGATTCGCGTGGCCACCGCAACACTGGCCACCGCCACAGCTGGCACCACGATAGTGACGATTGCTCGCCAGCCGGAGGTCACCGCACCTCTTCCCCATCGCCACGACCAACGCTGCCACGCCCACGGCAACACCACCGCAGTCACGATTGCGGTTGGTGCCACAACTATCGCCCATTCTGGGCGCATGATCACTGCCACCGCAGTCGCCCACGCCAACACCGCTGCTGGCACTAGCCGCACGTCGAGCCCAGCACGAGCGCGCAGGTCAGACGGTGGCGGCATCGCGCAGAGCCTCTACCTTAGCCGGGCCGATTCCCGGAACCTCCTCAAGTGCGTCGATACTCGCAAAAGGCCCGTTCTTTTCACGAAAGTCGATGATTTTGGTCGCCGTTGCGGGTCCAATTCCGGGCAATTCCTCCAGCTGCGTAGCAGTGGCGGTGTTGATGTTGATCTTTCCGTCAGAGCCACCCGGGCCAGCCCCGCCTGCAGCACCGGCGCCAGAACCGCCAGAAACATCGGAACCGCCCTCCGCCGTCCCTGCTGGCAGCGCCTCTGTCCCAACCACAATCTGTTGACCATCTACCAACGGTGCCGCCAGGTTCACGCTGGCAGGATTAGCCTCCGGCAAAAGCCCACCCGCACGCTCAATTGCCTCCACCACCCGCGCACCCACTGGCACCTCCACCACGCCTGGATTCACAACCAATCCCACCACCGACACAATCAACGGCCCCATCTGTGCCTGAGCGTTAGTCTCCTTTCCCGCACCGGCTGGCGTCTCCGCTGGGGTTTCGGTCGTCTCCGGTGTCGTCCCCGCGACAGCCGCGTCCTGCACCGCAGGCATCTCCACCTGCGGCGTCGACGGCCACACCACCGCAGCGATTACTCCCAAGGCCAACACCGCAATCACAATGCACGCAGCCATCGCCACCCGCGGCGTCACCACCGCCCGGCGCGTGGAAAAGTCCACCGCCATGCGCTTGTCTTGATCAATCGGTTCCAGATAGTCCGCCAGCCGATTCCGCAAATTCGTCACGATGCGCACACTAGCGCCCCGCCCCACATGCCACCTCGACGAAAGCACTCATCGAGGCGCCATCTGTGGATAAAAATTGGCCTGTGGGGGTTATCCACAGGCCACATCATCTTCGCAGTTCAGCAACTACTTCTTCTTCTCGTCGCCGTCATCATCACGCTTGTTGCTTGACGACGACTCCCGCGATTTCTCCCCTTCGGTGCCAAATACAGCTCCCTCGGGATCGGACTTATCGCGCAGCGCCAAATCAGAGATAGCCTTCGCCAGACGCTCAGCTTTATCCAGAGCTGCTTGGCGATTCTCACTCCACGTTGGCAATTTAGAAACCGCCGTGGTGAAAAGCGGAATTCCCTGTTCATTAGTCACGACTGTGCGATGGATTCGTTTATTGCGGTTGCGACTGGCAGCCGGATTCTCAACTACTTTCACCGCAGCCTGGTCGGTGATTGGCTCACCTGGGTCCGTGGTGCCAGCGTTTTCAGCCGAACCATCCGTGTCAGCAGAGTCACCGGAATTGTCTATGTTCCCGGAATCGTGTTCCACCGTGTCCGCAGCCTCAGCATCAACAGCAGGCGCGTCACTCTCCTCCACGCTGTGGAGCAGCGCTGTCACGCCCATCTCTGTTTCAAAATCCATGGCATCCGAATCAATCGAGCCACCGGAGACCATGCCAACTGCATAGGCTCCCTGCCCGACATGAGCGGTAAGAGACTCCGGCAAATCCAGGATTCTAAACCGGGTATCGTCGGGTAGCTCTTCGGCAAGCATGGCCTGGAGCTCGTGAACGTCGTCAAGCGCATCGGAATGATGCAGCAATACCGCAGGCGGACGGTTCGCCGATGACGCGGACCGCACCATCTTCGTGGCAAAATCCACCATGCGCTGCTTGACCTTCGCCTCTGTACGGCACTTGGCGACCAGCGCTAGTGAGCCATCTTTGATGCCGACGATGGGCTTGATAGCGAGAGCCGTAGAAAGCATCGCTTGGCCCGCGGAGATGCGACCGCCACGACGTAGCGAATCAAGCTTTGGTACAAACAACCAGAGTCGATAGCGCTGCAGCACATCACGCGCTACATCGGCAACCTCATCACGACTGGCCCCGGCCCTCGCAGCCTTGGCCGCCGCGATGGCAGCGGCACCGACTCCAGCTCCGACGGTGTCGGTATCGATGACGGTCACACGGTCCAGCGCACCAGCAGCGGTGACAGCGTTAGACCAGGTAGCGGACATTCCCTTGCCAAGATGCAGGGCGACAACGCCAGCGTCAGAACCATCCTTGTTGGAGCGTTCCAGCGCACGCGCATATGCGGCGCACAGCTTCAGTGGACTGACTGCCGACGTGGTGACGGCGTCTTCATTGATGTCATGGCCGATGGGAACCACGGTGATGTCGAGCTTGCGGGCAACCTCGGGCATCAAGCACGCGGTGTCATCAACAACAATGCGAACGCGACCGTCACCGGGCATGGCGGCCTCCTGAAGAATCAGAAACCTGCGACTCCCGCTCGCGGACCTTCGCGTTAAAAGCATTCAGGTACCAGGAGGTCTCACCATTGACGCGCGTGCGCTGCTCCATTTCGACCCACGCAGTGTTGCCCAGGCCGTTGAACGTGCTGAAGTAGTCGCGCGGCATCTGTAGCAGGGCTGCAGTAGCCGCAGCAATGGCACCACCGTGAGACACGAGCACGAACGTATCTGTCTCCCAAGCGGGGGCAGCCGCGAGGTCAGCAATCACCGCGAGCATTCGGTTGGAAACCTCAAAGCGAGTCTCGCCACCTTTGGGCGCCCAGTTGAGATTGTGACGCCAGTGGTCCCGCATACCGGGGAACGCGGAGTCAATCTCGTCGTAGGTGCGCTCCTGCCATTCGCCAAGGTTGGTTTCACGCAGGCGCTTATCAAAGCTCAGTTCTGCACCGGTGGTCTCGGCTAGCGCGCGGGCGGTGTCAGCTGCCCGGGTTAGGTCAGAGGACACGATTTTTGTGATTCGCGGTTCAGACACAGCCAAGTACTGTGCCGCAGTACGGGCTTGCTCGCGGCCAACGTCGGAAAGCTGCGTGTCTAGCTGTCCCTGAATGCGACCGGTAGCGTTGTACGACGTCTGCCCGTGCCGCAGCATAATCAGACGACGTCGAGTGGCAACATGCGCCTCGCGTGAGCCCGCCACGATTAAAACTCGTCCGTATCCGGGTTGTCGGCAGCCAGCGGAATCTCGTCGATAGAACGAGCATTGCGGGCGGAATCTTCGCCGTCTTCGTTGCTCGGCTGCTCGACACCCTCGACCTCAATGCGCGGGCAATCGCGCCACAGTCGATCTAGACCGTAGAAGTCACGCTCTTCGCTGCGGAAGACATGCACGACAATGTCGCCGTAATCCAGCAGCGCCCAACGTCCCTCACGCACGCCTTCGCGGCGCACCGGCTTTGCGCCGAGGTCACGCAGATCGTCCTCAATCTCATCGACGATTGCGGCAACCAGTCGCTCATTGTCAGCACTGACCAGGACGAACGCGTCCGTAATCACCACCGGGCCAGAGACATCGAGAACAACGACGTCCTCACCCTTCTTGCTATCGGCGGCCTTTGCCGCGGCGGTCGCCAGCTCAATGGCGCGTGCTTGTGCAGTCACGAAAGACTTCAGCTCCTTGTGATTAAAAGTCGTGAAAAACAGCGTTTGTACTTGTAACTTACCGTCTCAGCGGGATTTTGCTAACTTTCAGTCGGCAGGATCGGCCTTCGCATCTGCAGATGCGGGCCCCACAGAACCAACCGTGCCCTCAGCGGACTGGTACAGACCCCGCTTGGCGATGTACTGCACCACGCCATCCGGCACCAAGTACCAAACGGGGCGTCCTGCCTCCGCACGCTTTCGACAATCGGTAGAAGAAATAGCCATGGCGGGAATCTCGATGAGGTGCAACCGTGAAGCGTCGATTCCTTCCAGGTCCTCTGCCCGCAGGTGAACCCCTGGACGAGTGACACCGACGAACGTTGCTGCGTCGAACATCTCCTCCCAGTCCCGCCACGTCATAATCTTCTGCAGCGCATCGGCACCGGTAATGAAGAACAGATCCGCGTTGGGATAGATGACCTTCAAATCCCGCAGCGTATCGACGGTATAGGTCGCACCCGGCCGATCAATATCAACCCGCGAGACCGAAAACTGCGGGTTCGACGCAGTGGCAATGACCGTCATCAGGTAGCGGTCTTCGCTGTGAGAGACCTTCCGGCCGCGCTTTTGCCACGGTTCACCCGTGGGCACGAAAAGCACAAAGTCGAGGTCAAAACGGTCTGCCACCTCGCTGGCGGCAACCAGGTGACCATTGTGAATGGGGTCAAAAGTGCCACCCATTACGCCAATGCGCTGCCGGGGCGCTTCCGCCGACTTCGCTGTCAACGCGGCGTGTACTCGCGACCGCACACTTTTCTTGCGCTTAATCATGACTGGCACTTTACCTGGGCACTACGGACGAGTCTGTCCACGACCAGCCAGAACCCACTTGCTGCTGGTCAGCTCCGGCAGCCCCATGGGCCCACGGGCGTGCAGTTTCTGAGTGGAAATACCAATCTCTGCGCCGAAACCGTACTGCTCACCATCGGTGAATGCAGTGGAGGCATTGACGCTGACGGCAGCAGCATCAACACGGTCGACGAACTCCTGGCACACGCCCCAGTCACGTGCAGAGATAGCTTCCGTGTGGCCCGAGGAGTACTCAGTGATGTGATCCGTCGCGGCCACCACACCGTCGACGATGCGCGCTGCAATGTCTAGCGAGAGGTACTCATCCGACCAGTCTTCCGCCGTCGCAGGAATGACCTCACCGGTCCACCCAGAGGCCGCCAGATTATCGACATCGCCGTGGACCGCAACGCCAGCGTCGGCAAGCGCGTCCAAAATGCGGACCTGATCCTGCGCGGACAGCGCCGAGTCAATGAGAACCGTTTCAGTGGCGTTACAGACGCTCGGACGGCGGGTCTTGCCGTTAATCATCAGCGCAATCGCTTCGTCGATATCGGCGGAAGCATCGATGTAGATGTGGCAGTTACCGGTACCGGTCTCAATGGTCGGCACCGTTGCCTTCGTCACGACGGCCTCAATCAGACCGGCACCGCCGCGCGGAATCACTACGTCAACCAGGCCGCGGGCAGTTATGAGATCTTGCACGGAATCGTGGGTCTCACACGGCAGCAGCTGAACAAGGTCCTCCGGTGCATCGTGGTTGGCCAGCACCTCACGCAAAACCGCGACCAGCTGCGTGTTGGAGTGGACGGCGGACTTGGAGCCACGCAGCAAGGCCACGTTGCCCGACTTCAGCGCCAGACCAAAGGCATCGACAGTAACGTTCGGGCGAGCCTCGTAGACCATGCCCATCACGCCCAGCGGAACGCTGACCTGGGAAAGCTTAATGCCGTTGGGAAGAGTGCTGCCCCGCAGCACCTCGCCTACCGGATCCGGCAGGGCCGCAACCTGGCGCAGCCCACCGGCAATACCCTCAACACGATCGGCGTCAAGACGCAGGCGATCCAGCAGGGAGTCACTAAAACCACGGGCCTTACCGGCCTCGATGTCCTTGGCGTTGGCTACCAGAATCTCTTCAGTACGGGCGACCAGCGCATCTGCTGCGGCCAGCAGGAGCTCGTTCTTGCGTGCCGACGTAAAGCGAGCCAGCTCTCCCGCGACAGCCTTGGCACGCTGTGCCTTATCTAAAACCTCGGCGCGCTCAGCAGCACGCTCCGGACTAAGAGCCGAATCCTCGGCAATGCCCTGTTGATTGGTGTTAGCAGTTTCGTTCGTTTGAGCAGTCATGCCTACCAGCATAACTAGAGTGAGACATCATTTGAGGGAATTAGCTCAGCAACCCAAGGAAAGATGTAATTCATCAACAGCAGGAACACGATGACGGCAATCACGATGGTGATGGTCGCTTTCACCCACCACGGACCCGGCAGGGATCGCCAAAAAGCTGCGTACATCTAGTTGACCTCCTTGGTCTCAACACTGGCGAGAACCGCGTGAATAATGAGCCGATGAGTGTTGTCCCACTGCGGATGGCAGGTAGTCAGCGTAAGTAGAGTCGCGTCACCGATCGGATTGAGGACATCGGCGCGGTCTGGAGTGACAATGTGCTGGCCGGGAATCTCGGGGACGTTAGTTCCTTCTGGCACGCAGTCGAAGCTTTCCCCTGCGCCAGCCATACCGTCGACCGGTAATACCTTGTAGCGGTAAATAGCTTCACGCGTCTCTACAGTGATGTCATCGCACGTCTGCAGACGGTCAATGTTGTCAAAGGGAGCTCCGTGGCCGTCACGATGGGCGGCATAAGAGCTGTTGCCCACCTGCCCCGGAAGGGCTGTGCTCGGATAATGGCCGGGGCCACCGCGCAAAACTTCCTGAGAGACACCTTCGAATACGACCAAATCGCTAAAACCGGCCTTAGGAGCGGAAATCATCGCCACCGCAGAGCCAGGCACCCAGGAGCCCTCAACAGCTGGCTCCGTGCCTTCTGGCGCCGGAGCTGGGGCCGATGCCGGTGCGGACCATGCCTGCTGCAGCTCATCACGAGCCTGCTGCTGAGCTTTCCCGGTTTCAAGACCAGACCAGTACAGCAGATAAAAGGCGAAGAGCGCCACCAGCACTCCAGCGGTCAAGAGCAACTCGCCGATGACGCCAATAATTTTCGATAACACACTTAGGATTATGCCCGAAAGTTCCTCATCCAGGCAGTCCGCGCTCAGGCACTCCTCCCCCAGCCAGTCCGCACTCAGCTAGTCCCCACTCAGCCGGTCTTTGCCGAGGCACCTCTGTCCGGGCGCGCCCAGGTGCGCGTCTTTAAGCGCTGCAGCTCTCAGCGCAACGCTCTCCTAAGCGCGGGAGGCGAAATCCGACAGGTAGTCGGCATGGACGACAGGCTTCTGCATGTCATTCGGCAATTCCTCGGTGTGGTAGCCGATCATGCCCAGCAGCTCCTCAGAGTCATAGTTGACCTCGCCGCGTCCGATGACCTCACCGCTCGGGCCAATCAGGTCGACGATGTCACCAGCGGAGAACTCACCGTCAACCGAGGTGATACCGACCGGGAGCAGCGACTTGCGCATGCGGGTCACAGCGTCGACCGCGCCGGCATCCAGGCGAAGCAGGCCCGAGCTATCCGCTGCGTAGAGCATCCAGAACTTCCAGGCGCTCAAGCGGTTGTCCTTCGCGGCGAAAGCCGTTCCCACGTCTGCCTGGTCAAGTGCTCGCTCAATGTTGGACGCCGAAGTCAGCAGCACCGGCACCCCAGCACGCGAAGCCAGGCGTGCGGCAGACACCTTCGAGGCCATTCCACCGGTGCCCAGTGCTCCACCGTCACCGGCGATAACACCACGCAAGTCGTTACCGCTGCGCACCTCTGGCACAAAGGTCGCACCTGGATCGGCCGGGTTGCGGTCGTAGAGGCCGTCGACGTCGGAAAGCAGAATCAGTGCATCGCAGTACGCCAGGTGACTGACCAGGGCGGCGAGGCGGTCGTTGTCGCCGAAGCGGAACTCCGAGGTCGCGACCGTGTCATTTTCGTTGACAATTGGCACTGCACCCAGCTGGCGCAGGCGGTCGATAGTGCGCTGGGCGTTGCGGGCACGCGAACGCACACCTGCATCGTCCGAGGTCAAAAGCACCTGTGCAGAAGTGCGGCCATAGCGCAGGAAGGAGCGTCCCCACTCCTGTGCCAGGCGCACCTGCCCCACAGCTGCAGCCGCCTGCTTGGTCGCCAAATCAGTGGGACGCGAAGTCAGCCCCAGCGGCCCCATTCCGGATGCCACCGCGCCGGAGGACACGACAATGACATCGCTAAAGCCCATACGCTTTTCCAGGGCATCGGCAATGAAGTCGATGCGTTCGGGATCGGTACGACCGTCAGATCCGGTCAACGAGGAAGAACCAATCTTCACCACGACGCGCTTCGCGGTCCGAATTGCCTCACGAGTCTCGGAATCGAAACCGCCTTTGGTTCCCGGAGATAAATTCTCAGTCGCCTTTTCAATCTCAGCGACGGTGGACTCAGGATTGTCGTGAAGTAGCTCGTCGACCTCCTCACGGGAAATCGGCGCGTCCGATCCAGACTTCGGCGCGGTAGCTACCGGGGCATCTAATGCATCTGCTCCAGTGACGTCAACATCGTTGGCAACGGTGTCGGAAGGGATAACTGACTCACTCATTTCACTAATGGAAAACATGACGGTCTAATGTAATTCTGACTATATAATTGTTTAAACAATCAATGGCAAAATGCAAGTTTGAAGTCTTCGCTTGCCGACGACGCTGTCGCCCGCGACTATGAGTACCGGTCGCGAATAGCCTCTTCGCCATCTCCGAAATCGTACTCGTCAATCAGACCACGGCGGGCCTGCGATGCACGCTTACGCTGCTCGGCGCTAGTGCGCTCGTTGACGTAGAGACGATCGTCGGTACCACGGCCACTCGGCACGAAGTCATCGGTGCCCGCGACCTGCTGCGGGTACCACTCGAAGGTGAGATAGGAAATCGTCACCGGGCAGCCAACCGTTGCCCCAGCCTTTGCCAGGGCATCTTCTACACCAAGCTTGGCCAGGCGGTCAGCCAAGTAGCCGACTGCCTCGTCGTTTTCGAAGTCCGTCTGGTTAATCCAGCGCTCCGGCTTACGGCCACGCACAATGAACCCATCTGGGGTATTCGGATCGCGCTCGATGGTGAAGTCCGCGCCTTCGCGCTTCTTGCCACGCACACCTTCCGGACGGATGACCGCACGGGGCTCCTGCTCTGTTGGCAACGGATGCGCCTTGCGGTAGGCGGCAATCTGATCCTTCAGGCCGTAGGTCAGCTCCTTGAGTCCCTCGTGCGTCACCGTAGAGATCTCATAAATCGGCCAGCCGAACTTCTCCAGCTCCTCGCGCTGCATGTCAATCATTTCGCGAGCATCGGGCAGGTCAATCTTGTTCAGCACGATGACGCGCGGACGCTCTGCGAGATCCCCAAGCCCCACGTCGGCCTTCAGCACCGACTGGTAGTTGGCGAGTTCCGTCTCCAACGCCTTGATGTCAGAGACCGGATCGCGGTCGCCCTCCAGCGCAGCAGCGTCCACCACATGCACCAGCACAGCACAGCGCTCAATGTGACGCAGGAAATCCAACCCAAGACCACGGCCTTCAGACGCCCCCGGGATAAGACCCGGCACATCTGCGATGGTGAAGGACTCGTAGCCAACGTTGACCACACCCAGGTTCGGCTGCAGCGTGGTAAATGGGTAGTCACCAATCTTCGGCTTAGCAGCGCTCAAGGTGCTGACCAGCGAGGACTTTCCAGCTGACGGGAAGCCCACCAGTCCAACGTCTGCCATGGATTTGAGCTCCAAGACAAGATCCTTGGCCTCGCCAGGCTCACCGAGGAGAGCGAAGCCCGGCGCACGGCGGTTCTTGTTCGCCAGCGCTGCGTTGCCCAGACCACCGTAACCGCCTTCAGCGGCGATGAAGCGGGCCCCCTTACCGGTCATGTCCGCCAGCACTTCCCCATCCTCGGTCATCACAACCGTGCCCTCCGGCACTCCGAGAACCAGGTCCTCGCCGCGAGCACCATTGCGGTGATCACCCGCGCCGGGCTTACCGTTGGCAGCCTTGATATGGGGATGGAAGTGGAAGTCCATCAGAGTGTGAATCTGCGGGTCGACGGCCAGCACAATGTCGCCACCGTGGCCGCCGTTACCGCCATCGGGACCGCCGAGTGGCTTGAACTTTTCACGCAGCACCGAGTTACAGCCGTGACCACCGTCGCCGGCCTGCAAATGCAGTACGACACGATCTACAAAACGAGACATAAAATCACACACACTTCCGAGCGGAGAGCCATCATCTAGTGCCTGGAGTAATGCCCTAATTTAAGCGAGCCGACGGGCAGAAGTCTAGGCGGTAACAAAACGCTGCCTCGCAACCTAAAAGCGCGAAACAGTACATAAACAACAAAAGAGCCGATTACCTTTCGCAGTGGGAAAGGAATCGGCTCTTCTGCAAGGCAGTTAAACCTGCCTCATATTCAACGTTGCAGTAATCCTATGTGGACAACCGGGGGTTGTTCTTAGGAGTTATTCTCAACGATGCTGACAATGCGGCGGTTGCGGCGGGTACCGAACTCGACTGCGCCTGCCTTCAGAGCGAAGAGAGTGTCGTCGCCGCCACGGCCAACGTTCTCACCCGGGTGGAACGAGGTACCGCGCTGACGAACGAGAATCTCGCCTGCCTTAACCTGCTGGCCGCCGAAGCGCTTCACGCCGAGGCGCTTAGCTTCGGAGTCGCGGCCGTTGCTGGTGCTGGATGCACCCTTCTTAGTAGCCATGATTTTCTCCTAGGGAAAAGCTAATTGGAATTTCGGCGGTTTACTTGGAGACGCCGGTGATCTTCAGAACAGTGAGCGGCTGACGGTGGCCGTAGCGGCGCTTGTAGCCAGTCTTGTTCTTGTAGTGCATGCCGCGGATCTTCGGGCCCTTAGCGGCCTCGACGATCTCTGCGTTAACGGTAACGTTGGCAAGCTTGTCGGCATCCGCAATGACATCTGCGCCATCGACGAGCAGAACCGGGGTGAGAGCCACGGACGAACCCGGCTCACCCTCGATCTTCTCGACCTTGACGAGGTCACCTTCGGCAACCTTGTACTGCTTGCCGCCGGTCTTGACGATCGCGTACATAGGAGGGCTACCCCTTTATCTGAGAAACTCGACTCAAGGAATCCTTGTAATTCCTTGACTGGACAATGGAATTGCGATTAGTTGCGTGTGCAGAACACTTCAGGGACATACCCGAAAGCCAAATCCGAGTAGATTTCCCCGCTCTGGCCGTTTCCTTACCGCCAGCACCTCAAGCGCCAGCGGGCATGACCAGATACGCCTACTAATCAGCGACTGGTCAAGAGTAGCGAAAAATCCCCCTAAATTACAAACTGCCCGAGTAAGACCCTGTCCCCCATTGGTTTTCACGGTCTTCTCGGGCAGTTTCCGAAGCCACTTTCCACCCCCTGCTTTAGGGGACGAAAAACAGCCTCCTATCTGGCCTTATTCCAGATTTTTAATACCTAGTTCCGGCCGCTTCGGCGCACCGCACGACGCACTCGGCGGCGACGATTGGCCGGTTTCTTCTGCGGCACCGCAGCACCGCGATTAGCCTGCTTCTGCTCTGGCTTAGTAGCGCGGTTTGAAGTGCCCTGTCGCTGCTTCGGCGCAGTCGCTCCAGCATCGCTTTGCGACGAGACCCTGCGCACCGCCCGACGGCGATTACGGCGAGCTCCCGTGCCCTGGACCGCTACCACTTCAACCCGCGACTTGCCCGAGCGACGGCCACCGCCACTGCGGTTGGCGCTGCGGTTGCTGTCATCGTGGTTGTCTTTTGCACGATCTCCGCCCTTGCTGCCTTCTGCGTCCGCCTTTGGCTTAGTGGACTCGAAGTCCTCGCGACGCGGTGCGCGATCCGAGCGGGAGTTACCGCGAGTCGGACGACGACGGCGTGGGGAACGCTCGAACGCCTCCTTAGCCTCCTCATAGGTCTGGGACTCCGTGGCCGCAGCCTTGGCGGTCTTGTTAGCGTTGCCACCCTTGTCATCCTCGGCTGGCTCCCGCACATCTGTGGTGGAAGCTGCCTGGGACTCGGTCTGAGGCGCAGTGGTCTCATCCACAGCCGTACGACGAACAGCGCGACGACGGCGACGTCGAGCACTGGCGCTGCTGGAGCGTTCAGCGTCGCCACGGCCTCCACGGCCGCCACCGTTATCGGCGATGTTGGCGCGCTCAGCACGAGCCGGGCGCTCCGAACGCTTGCGACGATCGCCATGTTCTTCGTCGCGGTCATCAGCGTCGCGTGCAGCCGAATCAACGGCGACATGCTCCGCTACCCGGCGACGCGTAGCCCGACGGCGGCGGCGCTGTCCCTCCTGCGGCATGTAACGGTCATCCGATGGCTCTTCCGGATCCTTCTCACGGGCTTCCGCAACAGCTGCGGCAGCCAGAGCAGCCAGGTCATCGGAGCCCTCCGAACGCTCGTTGCGCTCATCACGCTCGCGGCGCTCCTGACGGCCATTGCCGTCCTGTCGCTGCTCATCGTTTCGGCTCTGGCTCTTACGAACCCGGCGACGACGCGGTGGCTTCGGCTCATCGTTCCCAGAAGAGACGATGACAGCTTCGACAGCAGCTGCAACTCGCTTGTCGGCTGCGTCTTTATCGCGCTGGTTGGTCTCCGCGTCGTCGTCACGCGTTGCCTTGGAAGTGCCGGCCTGGTCGCCCTGATCGCGGTGCATGGCGAGCGCGGCCGGGTGGTTGGCCGGATTGTGCTCCGAGCGCGACTTGTTGCGGCGCTTGGACTTACCCTGCTCTTCGTTGCGGCGACCGTTCTTGTGACCACGGCCCTGATTGTCCTGCTCGACCGGATCGATGTGGATAATCAGACCACGGCCATTACAGCAGCTACACGGCGTGGAGAAGGTCTCCAGCAGGCCTGTGCCCAGACGCTTGCGCGTCATCTGGACGAGGCCGAGCGAGGTCACCTCGGAGACCTCGTGACGCGAGCGGTCGCGGCCGAGCGCCTCCTTCAGACGGCGCAGCACCAAGTCCTGGTTTTCCGGCAGCACCATGTCGATAAAGTCGACGACGATCATGCCGCCCAGATCGCGCAGACGCATCTGGCGGACGATTTCCTCAGCGGCCTCCAGGTTGTTGCGAGTGACCGTCTCTTCCAGGTTTCCGCCAGCACCGGTGAACTTACCCGTGTTGACGTCGATGACCGTCATGGCCTCGGTGCGGTCGATGACCAGCGTGCCACCCGAGGGCAGCCAGACCTTGCGGTCGAGTGCCTTGGCCAGCTGCTCATCGATGCGGAAGTGCTCGAAGACGTCAGCGCCGCCGTGCTCCTTGGCGAAGTAGCGCTGCAGACGCGGCTCCAGCTCCGGTGCCAGGTCGCCGATGTAGTCCGTCACTGTGTTCCACGGACGGTCGCCCTCCACCACAAGACGCGAGAAGTCCTCGTTGAAGACATCGCGGACGACCTTGACCAGCATGTCCGGCTCTTCGTACAGCGCAATCGGCTTTGCCCCGCGCTTCGCCTTCGCCGCCTCGGAGGCTTCCCAGATTTCCTGCCACTGCGATTCCAGGCGCTTAATGTCGGCCTCGATGGCCTCCTTGGACACGCCCTCGGCCGCGGTGCGAATAATCGTGCCCGAGCCCTCCGGCGTAACCTCACTCAGAATCGACTTCAGGCGCTTGCGCTCCGGCTCCGGCAGCTTGCGGGAAATACCCGCGCTCCGGCCGCCCGGCACGTACACCAGGAATCGACCAGCCATCGAAATGTGAGTGGTCAGACGCGCGCCCTTGTGACCAATCGGATCCTTGGACACCTGGACCAGAATCTGGTCGCCGGCCTTCAGCGCGTGTTCAATCTTGCGCGAACGCGATTTCGTGCCCAGCAGCTTCCAGTTCAGGTCACCTACGTAAATGACACCGTTGCGGTCGGTTCCGATATCAATGAACGCCGCTTCCATGCTGGGTAGGACGTTCTGCACGCGACCGAGGTAGATATTGCCGATCTGCGTGGTCTGCGTGTCAGAGGTAACGAAGTGCTCGACCAACAGGTCATCTTCCAGCACACCCACCTCAGTGACAATGCCCGAGTGGTCATGGCGCTTGCGCTCACGCACTACCATCGTGCGCTCCACCGACTCACGGCGAGCCAGGAACTCAGCCTCCGAGATCACGTGGCGCTTGCGCGATTCCTCACGACGTTCGATACGGCGACGGCGCTGCGCCTCCAGGCGAGTCGAGCCCTTAATCGCCTGCGGCTCTTCGACCGCCTCGCGGGTTTCCGCCTCCTCGCGCTCTGCCTTTTCGGTGGTCTTCTCCGCCTGCTGAGCATCATCATTACGACGCCCACGTCCACGACGGCGACGGCGCGGCCGCGGCTGACGCTCCGTTTCGCTTGACGACGAGCCGTCCTGCCCCTCCCCCGCGTTGTCATCGGAATCCTGGTTGGAGGCACCGCTGTCAGCCGAAGCTGCATCCTCGGTGGCCGAATTCTTGGCCGTGGCCGGTACAGCCTGCGGAGCCAGGAAGATAGGCGCAAACGCGGTCTGCTCTTCCGCAACCGGCGGCTCCGGGACTACCGGCGGCTCGATGTCCTGCAGGGCTTCGCCCTGAGTTGCCTGTGTATCCTGCGGCTCTTGCGTTTTCTGCGGCTCTTGCGCTTCCTGAGCTTCCTCTGCCACTGGAGCGCTGGTCGTGCGGACCGCACGGCGAACTCGGCGGCCACGACGTGTGGTCACTGCAGCGCTCTTTGCAGCAGGTGCTTCGGCGGAAGCTTCCTCAGCGGAGGTTTTCTCAGCGGTCTCGGCTACGGTGTCGGCAGCCTTCTTATCGGAAGCATTCTTGTCTGCAGCCTTCTTCGACGACGACTGAACGACAGCCTCAACAGCTTCCTCGACGACCGAGTTCGAGTCCTTCTGCTCGTCCTTCGCAGCGGTTTCTTCCGGAGCACCAGCGGTCTTCTTCACAGCCCGCTTACGCGTTGCTCGCTTCTTAGTCGTGCTCTTCTTCTCTGCGCTCTTCTTCTCTGCGCTCTGCTTCTCTGCGCTCTGCTTTGCCGAGGATTTTCTAGCCGAGGCCTTCTTGGTGTCCTTCTTCTCGGTCACTTCCTCGGCAGGCGCTGCGTCCGACTCCGCTTCGCTCTTGGCTGCCTTCGGCGCAGCCTTCTTTGTGGCCTTCTTCGCAGCCGACTTCTTGCCGCTCTTCTTCGCAGCTGGCTTCTTCTCGGACTTAGCTGCAGTTTGCTCGTCCGACTTCTCATCTGCCGCGTTCGGCTTACCTGCCGACTGTTTTTCCTTCGCGGCTGGCTTTTCGCCGGTTGGCTTGGTCGCAGCGGATCCGTCGTCAAGCGAGGCATCCTCTGGATGATCACCGATGAAATTCAGCACTGCGTCGAGCTGATTTTGATTAATGGTGGACGCAGCGGACTTTACGACGATCCCCGCGTGCCCCAGTGCTTCGATGGTTTCCTTCGAGGTCAACCCCAAGCTCTTGGCCAGGTGGTGGACTCGGGTTTTCAGAGCCGCTGACTCACGATCAAATTCGCGTGCCTTAGCGACAACATCCTGGCTGAAATTTGCCACTGTATTTGTTTCTCCTTGACACCCCACCACGCAAAACCCGACAACAGGAAGCACACTCTTTGTCATTCCATGTGCGCCTACATCCGTTGTGGCCTTGGAAACCAGGCGGAGCAACGATGTTGCGACAGCCACTTCATTTGCGCCAAATGCGCAGATAGAGGGCCGAAAACGATGAACAATTATGAAAGTCTTATTGGCAGGCCTACCGGCTGACTCGGGGATTCAGCGATCACATGCGGCATATTTCATCCGCCGGAGCGAACTCCCGGGCACTACTGCTGCTGTCCATTGTCGCACATATCGAGCAGGTGGCGCGCACCGACATTGGTGGCGGCGGGCCAATCCGAGTTACTGACTGCGTTTATGACAGAAATGGCCTGAAAAATTGCCGGAAAGTGTCATAAACTCCTACAGTTTCACATTTGCAGCCCGTGCCCGCATTCACACGTGCAGCCCGCTGAAGGGCCGCCCCACGGTCGTCGACAAGCAAAAAGCGCCGAACCGGCAAACAATTGCTTGCTCAGTTCGGCGCCAGTTCAACGCTCACGGGTCAATGCTGAACCGTCAACGTTTAGAGGTTCGGGAACCAAATACCAATCTCGCGCTCAGCGGACTCCGGGGAATCGGAACCGTGAACAACGTTGTTAGCAACCTCAAGTGCGAAGTCACCGCGGATGGAGCCCGGAGTTGCGGCCTCAACCGGGTTAGTGCCGCCAGCGAGCTGACGCCAAGCAGCGATTGCGTTCGGGCCCTCGATAACACCAGCGACCAGCGGTGCAGAGGTGATGAAATCAACCAGCTCACCAAAGAACGGCTTATCGACGTGCTCTGCGTAGTGCTCCTTCGCAGTTGCCTCGTCAGCAACACGGAGGTCAAGCGCGACCAGCTTCAGGCCCTTGCGCTCGATGCGGGAGATAACTTCGCCGACCAGACCGCGGGAAACGCCGTCCGGCTTGATCAGAATAAGAGTACGTTCAGTCATGGTGAGCATCATACTATGACAAACCCCGCTGCACCGGAGTGGTGGTGCAGCGGGGTGAAAGTCGCGACTACGAGCGCGGGAGACTTACGAGTGCTGGGTGGTCAACAGACCGCGCTCCATACGCTGGAGGAGGTTCTTCCGCAGATGCAGAATGTAGGCCCACACCAGGGCGAAGAAAATACCCACCACGCCCATAGACACGTGCGTGAAGATAGCCAGCACACCAAAGACCTGCAGCACAATGTTCGCCTTCAGTGCCCAAGGCTGCTTCTGCAGGAAGGCCATCGCAATCAGAGCCAAGCCCAGGATGGTGATGTACGTAACCGAGAAGGTCTGGTTAATCTGGCCGTCGGGAATGCGCGTGACCACAGTCAGACCAAGCAGCACCGAAATAGCCTGCATAATCAGCGTGCCGGACATAACACCGCGCAGACCCTTCAGCGGGTCCTTAGCCGGATCGTGTCCCGCACCGAGCGGGCCATACTTGCCGCCCTCACTCAGGTCACGCCCCTCGCGGTAGGCGCGCAGGGCCTCGCGGTCGGCAGCGGTGTAATCCTCCGCGCCATTGCCCTGTGGCTGGCTCGCCTGAGATTCGCTCATTGCGGGTCCTTTCCAAATAGTGTCCGGGCTTCGCCCGCAGTGACAACAGATCCAGTGACGATCACACCGGAACCAGAGACAATACCGTCTCCGGTGTCGGTTTCCTCAGCCAGCGCTACAGCTAGCTCAACGGCGGACGGCAGAGTCGGTACGCGATGCACGCGCTCCTCGCCGAAAATCTCCTCCGCGAGGTCAGCCAGGTCGTCGTAGTGCAGCGCACGCGGCGATGTGTTCTGGGTAATAACCACTTCTTCGAAGTAAGGCTCCAGCTCCACCAGCAGCCCACGAGCATCCTTCTCCCCCAGCACCGACAGCACACCAATCACACGGCGGAAGTCGAACTCAGCGGAGAGGGCCGTGCGTAGCGCACGGGCACCGTGCGGATTGTGGGCGGCATCGATAAACACCGTCGGGGTCGAGCGCACGCGCTCCAGACGGCCGGGCGATGCGACCGTCGCAAAGCCTTCGCGAACCGCATCAATGTTGAGCGGACGCCCCGGACCTGCGCCGAAGAACGCCTCCACCGCAGCCAGTGCTGTGGCTGCGTTACGCGCCTGATGCGGACCGTGCAGCGGCAGATGGATATCGTCATACTCGCCGGCCAGGCCCTTGAGCGTCAGGTTCTGCCCGCCGACCGCCAGCTGATGACTGACGACGCCGTACTCAACTCCGGCGCGGGCGACGGAGGCGTCCATTTCCACGGCACGTCGCAAAACGACGTCCATTGCTTCCGGCTCTTGCTCGCCGACAATGGCGACATTGTCCGGTGGCGTGAGCAAGTCGTCCTTGTTCCACCGCGACTTGATGATGCCGGCCTTCTCAGAAGCGATTTCAGCCAGGGTATCGCCGAGGTACTCCGTGTGATCGAGACCGATTGGGCAGATGACTGCCACGTCGGCCTCCACCACGTTGGTCGCATCCCATGTGCCACCCATGCCGACTTCCACCACGGCGACATCGACAGGAGCGTCGGTGAAGGCAGCGTAGGCCATGGCCGTGAGGACCTCGAACTTACTCATCTGCGGGCCGCCCTTTTCGGCGGACTTGGCGTCAACCATTTCCACGTAGGGCTGAATCTCGCGCCAGATGCGCACGTAATCGCGTGGATGAATGGGCTGGCCATCGATGGCGATGCGCTCGGTAACCAGCTGCAGATGCGGACTGGTGGTGCGGCCGGTGCGACGACCGAGAGCGCGCACCAGCGACTCAATCATGCGCACAGTGGAAGTCTTGCCATTCGTGCCGGCAACGTGAATGACCGGAGTGGCACGCTCAGGATGGCCAAGGATGTCCATCAGCATCTCGATTCGCTCGAGCGACGGGTCAATCTTGGTCTCCGGCCAGCGCTGATCCAGCTCGGCTTCCACCTCTGCGAGCTCGCGCAGCTCCTCGGCGGTGGCCTCCAGCGGAGCCGGCTCATTGACTGGGCGATCCACATCCACCGGCAGGCTCAGGCCTTCCTCGGACACGGAGACCTCACCGAGGCGCATGTCATCGGGCATGCGGTCATCAGCCATCACACCGGCGATTTCGCGAGGTTCGAGGTCCTCGACGATCTGGGAGTCAGCCGGATCGAATTCGAACTCAGGCGCTGCAGTGGACTCCTCTCGCAGCGCAGACTCTTCCTGCGTCACCGAATCGTCGCCGCCACCAAGATTCAAACGAATCTCCCCTGCAATCTCATCGTGTGATTCAGCACCCCGAGGTTCGATATCCCGTGGTTCGGTCATGCCTGCGGAAGTCCCTCCAAACGAGCCTTAATGCGGTCAATTTCCTCCAGTGCGAACTGGTGGCGAGTCTTGATCTTCTCCACGACCTGCTCCGGAGCCTTGGACAAGAAGGCCTCGTTGCCGAGCTTCTTTTCGGTGCCGGCCAGTTCCTTCTCGGCCTTGGCCAGGTCTTTTTCCAGGCGCTTGCGTTCAGCGGCCACGTCGACGGTGCCGGAGGTATCCAGCTCGATCAGGACCGTGGCCTGAGACAGGCGCACCTCAATGGAAGCGGTAGCGGTGAAGCCGTCCTCCGGTGCCTCAGCACGAGCCAGCGAACGAATCATCTCTTCCTGAGCAGTCAGATCAGCATCCGCCAGGTTCATGCGTGCCGGCACGCGCTGCGACGGCTTCACACCCTGGTCATTGCGGAAACGACGCAGCTCGGTGACCAACTTCTGGGCATCGGCAATACGACGTGCGGCAACCTCATCAACAGCAGCGCCGTCGGTGGTCATGGTTGCATCCGGCCAGGCGGAAATAACCAGAGAGTCCTCGAAGCCCTCCGCGCCGTCGGTAAGCGCCTTCCACAGCGTCTCCGTGACGAACGGCATGGACGGGTGTAGCAGACGCAGTAGCGTATCCAGCACGCGGCCTAGAACCAGACGAGTGGAGGCGGCTCGGGCGGCCTGCTCCTCGGTCATGGTCTCGCCGTCATTCAGGCGTGGGAAGTCAACCTTGGTCATCTCCAGGTACCAGTCACAGACCTCGTCCCATGCGAAGTGGTAGAGGGCCTCGTTGGCCTTGGAGAACTCGTACTTATCCAGCGCAGAGTCGACTTCGGCGCGGACCTGTTCCAGGCGGTCCAAGATCCAGCGGTCGGTGTCGGTGAGCTGGTCACGGTCCGGCAGCTCGCCCACGTGGGCACCGTTCATCAGTGCAAAGCGGGTGGCGTTGAACAGCTTGGTAGCGAAGTTACGGGAGCTCTGTGCGGCGTCGTTACCGACCGGCAGGTCAGAGCCCGGGTTAGCGCCACGAGCCAGCGTGAAGCGAAGTGCGTCCGCACCGTAATCACGCACCCAGTCCAGCGGGTCAATGCCGTTGCCGAGAGACTTCGACATCTTGCGACCCTGCTCATCGCGGACCAGACCGTGCAGGAAGACATCCTTGAACGGCACCTGCGGACGACCGTCGCGACCCTTGCCCAGCGGTGAATCAGGCAGGGTGGCAGCAAAGGTCGAGAACATCATCATGCGCGCGACCCAGAAGAACAGAATGTCGTAGCCGGTGACCAGCACGGATGTCGGGTAGAACTTCTCCAGCTCTGGGGTGGCGTCCGGCCAACCCATCGTGGAAAACGGCCACAGCGCAGAGGAGAACCAGGTATCCAGCACATCCGGATCCTGCGTCCAGCCGTCGCCCGTCGGGACCTCATCATCCGGGCCGACACAGACGACCTCGCCATTCGGGCCGTACCAGATCGGGATGCGGTGGCCCCACCACAGCTGACGGGAAATACACCAGTCGTGCATGTCATCGACCCAGTCGAACCAGCGCGGCTCCTGCGAAGCCGGGTGAATAACCGTGTCGCCCTCGCGAACAGCATCGCCGGACATCTTGGCCAGCTCATCGACCTTAACGAACCACTGCAAGCTCAGCAGCGGCTCAATCGGCTCACCCGAGCGCTCCGAGTGACCAACCGAGTGAACATACGGGCGAATCTCCTTGACAATGCGTCCCTGCTCACGCAGCGCCTCCGTCAGCGCAGTACGGGCTTCCGCACGATCCATGCCGTCGAAACGCGTGCCAGTGTTGAAGATACGGCCAGTGGTGTCGATGACCTCCGGCATATCCAGGTCGTGGCGCTGGCCCATAGCGAAGTCATTCGGATCGTGCGCCGGCGTGATCTTCACCGCGCCGGTACCGAACTCGCGGTCCACGTAGTCATCGGCGATGACCTGAATCTTCAGGTCCTCGCGGAACGGGTGGTCCAGAACCTTGCCCACCAGGTGCGTGTAGCGCTCATCCTCCGGGTGCACGGCAATTGCCACGTCACCCAGCATCGTCTCCACACGAGTCGTCGCCACAACAATGGAGTCCTCCCCATCGCCGTAGCGGAAAGACACGAGCTCGCCTTCAGCGTCCTCGTACTTGACCTCAATATCCGAGATTGCAGTCTGCAGCACTGGCGACCAGTTGACCATGCGCTTGGCGCGGTAAATCAGGCCGCGGTCAAACAGTTCCTTAAAAATCGTCTGAACCGCACGGGACAGGCCCTCGTCCAGAGTGAAGCGCTCACGGGACCAATCCAGGGAGTCACCAATCTGGCGCATCTGGTTGCCGATACGTCCGCCGTAATCGTGCTTCCACTCCCAGACCTTCTCCACGAATTCCTCGCGGCCGTAATCGAAGCGGTCCTTACCTTCGGACTCCTTCAGCATCGCCTCGACCTTGGTCTGAGTTGCGATACCCGCGTGGTCCATACCCGGCAGCCACAGCACCTCGTAGCCCTGCATGCGCTTACGGCGCACCAGCGCATCCATCAAAGTGTGGTCCAGTGCGTGGCCCATGTGCAGCTGACCCGTCACATTCGGCGGGGGCAGCACAATAGAGTAAGCCGGCTTGGAGCTAGACGGATCAGCCTCGAAATAGCCAGCGTCTACCCAGCCCTGGTACAGGTCCGACTCCACGTCAGCCGGGTTCCACGACTTGGGCAACTTATCTGCTCTGTTTAGGTCCACGTTGTTCTCAGTCACGCGTCACATCTTAGCGCCTTGCCCGGATTTGGTTTTCCAGGGGCTTTACGACGGCCCTTGCGCCCCACCCATATCTGCTATCAGCGACTTATGCACCGCCGAATTCAAGCCTTATTCTCGCTCCGAACCAAACCGTGATTACCGCGCAAAATAAAAGCGCTCTCTTGTGAAATCATCACAAGAGAGCGCCTCTAAACGGCCGTTGAACAGCTCTTAGACCAGCAGGTCCTTAACAGCCTCGCGCTCTTCGCGCAGTGCCTTGACGTTGCGCTCGATGCCAGCGCGCTGAACCTCGGAGAGATCCAGGCCCTCAACGCGAACCCACTCGCCGTCCTTGGCGTAGCACGGAACACCAGCGACCAGGCCCTCGTCGATGCCGTAGGAGCCGTCGGACGGAAGTGCGACAGAGACCCACTCGCCCTCTGGGGTACCCGTGACCCAGTCACGCATGTGGTCAACTGCGGCAGCTGCAGCGGAAGCTGCGGAGGAAGAACCGCGGACCTCGATGATTTCTGCGCCACGCTTCGCGACACGCGGGATGAAGTCCTGCTCGACCCATGCAGCGTCAACCTTGTCGGAGACCTTCTCGCCTGCAATGGTGGCGTAGGTGATGTCCGGGAACTGGTCTGCGGAGTGGTTACCCCAGACGATCATGTTCTTGATCTCAGTGGTCGGAACACCAATCTTTTGCGACAGCTGGGACAGGGAACGGTTGTGGTCCAGGCGCATCATGGCAGTGAAGCGCTCTGCCGGGATGTCCTTAGCGTGGGAAGCGGCAATCATGGTGTTGGTGTTGGCCGGGTTGCCGACAACCAGAACCTTGATGTCGTCTGCTGCGTGATTATTCAGTGCAGCACCCTGCGGGCCGAAGATCTTGCCGTTGGCGCCCAGCAGTGCGGAGCGCTCCTCGCCCTTGCCGCGCGGCTTTGCACCGACCAGGAAGGCGGCGTTGGCACCGTCGAATGCCTTTGCCGGATCATCGGTGATGTTGATGCCAGTCAGAAGCGGGAAGGCGGAGTCAAACAGCTCCATGGCGACGCCTTCGGTGGCGTGCAGCGCCGGAGTGATCTCCAGCAGGTTCAACTCAACCGGGGTCTCAGGGCCGAAAACCGAACCGCTGGCAATGCGGAAGAGCAGGGAGTAAGCGATCTGTCCGGCGGCGCCGGTAACTGCAACCTTTACGGGAGTCTTGTTCACTTCAGGCCTTTCTCGAGAGAGAATCAATTCGCTGCCCACTCTAATGCGACTACAGAATTGGCGCAGACGGGGGCGATGCGCTCAGGCCATTTCTGAAAAACGGATAGCATTAGGCATGACTTACGGTCGTGTACTCATTTCACTAGAAAGAAGTCCGCGACTGACCAATTTCACCCCCGTTAGATAGCCAAAACCCCTTAGTCTCTCTCTAGTCCAAGCAAAGGATTTTCATGAAGTCTCCAGGCTCCTCTGATGCAATCCCCCATGCAGTCTTGGTGGCAGCACTTCAAGAATTCACCGCAAAGGGGTATGCAGATGCCCGTTTGGATGCCATTGCTGCCGCCTCTGGTGTCTCCAAGCGCATGCTTCACTACCACTGTGGTGACAAGTTGGGACTCTACAGGGCGACGTGGGCACATGTGCTGGAGACCGTAAGGCCTGACGACGACGACCTGCGCCCGCACTCCAATGTGCCGGTGGAAGCCCTGCAGCATGTGGTCGGTGTTATCTATGACTACTTCTCGGCGAACCCGCTCGCCGTGCGGTTCATCATCCAGGAAAACCTACATCCGGTCCTGCCGCTAGAAGGCGTGACTGGGCTTGGTGGTCAGAGCCCAATTGTTTTGGAGTTTGACCGCATCTTGTTGCTCGGCCGCGATTACGGTGCATTCCGCACTGACATTTCCGCACTTGATCTTTATATTCTCGTGCTCTCACTGGCCACCTTCCCCACCCTGCACCAACGGACTTTTGAAAACCTCTACGGCATTGAAATGCAGTCGACGGTGCTGTCGGACAAGCTGCGTGAGTTCGCACAGGACACCGTGACCAGCCTGTTGACATCCTCGCCTCGCAACGAACCGGGAAGCTCGTACACTTCCTTGCTGGCCTCCCATGGCGCGAACTCGTCCGCGCTTGGCGCAGAGGTCTATGGCGATCAGCCCAACCCAGAGACTCAGGACTTGGCTGCTGATGATGCCCCGGATTACCGCGACATCTACGGCATGGACGACTAGGGCTCCACACAGACATCAAAACCCGGTTAGAGCAGGCGCTCTAACCGGGTTTTCAGCTACCTTTACGCAGTCTTCTTGTCCGCGCTGCGTTCAACGAGTTCTGGCGCTGCACCGTCCGTGATGCATTCCTTGTGGACAATGACCTCCGCAACGTCGTCACGCTCTGGTACGTCGAACATCACGGGAACCAAGATTTCTTCCATGATGCCGCGCAGACCACGGGCGCCGGTATTGCGGCTAATCGCCTTGGCAGCAATGGCGCGCAGTGCCTCGTCGTCGATGGTGAGGCGCACACCATCCATGTCGAACAGGTGCTGGTATTGGCGGACCAGGGAGTTCTTGGGCTCGGTGAGTACGCGAACCAGCGCGTCCTCATCGAGGTTGGTGACCGATGCGATAACGGGCAGGCGGCCAATGAACTCGGGAATCAGGCCGAATCGAACGAGGTCCTCCGGCAGCACGTCGCGGAATGGATCCTTCATGTCCTCGTCGTTAGCCGAGGTGACATCTGCTCCGAAGCCCAGGCCCTTCTTGCCGACTCGCTCCTGAACGACCTTTTCCAGACCGGCAAACGCACCGGCGACGATGAACAGGACGTTGGAAGTGTCGAACTGAATGAACTCCTGGTTCGGCAGCTTGCGCCCACCCTGCGGGGGCACGGCGGCTACGGTTCCCTCGAGAATCTTCAGCAGCGCCTGCTGCACACCTTCACCGGAGACATCGCGAGTGATGGAAGTGTTCTCGGACTTGCGCGAAATCTTGTCAATCTCATCGACGTAAATGATGCCGCGCTGTGCCTTCTCGACGTCGAAATCAGTCGCCTGCAGCAGCTTCAGCAGGATGTTCTCCACGTCCTCACCGACATAGCCGGCCTCGGTCAGGCTGGTGGCGTCAGCAATCGCGAACGGCACATCCAGCTTGCGAGCCAGTGTCTGCGCGAGGTACGTCTTGCCGCAGCCAGTCGGCCCCAGCAAGAGGATGTTCGACTTCTGCAGCTCGACGTCGTTGTCCGACTTGGTCTCCGCAGCACGAAGGCGCTTGTAGTGGTTGTAGACCGCTACCGCTAGGGTGCGCTTAGCCATGTCCTGGCCGATGACGTACTCATCGAGGAAGTCTCGAATTTCCATCGGCCGCGGCAGGCGGTCGTCGTTGCCAGTTGCCTCGCCGCCGGTGTTGAGCTCCTCTTCGATGATCTCGTTGCAGAGCTCGATGCACTCATTACAGATGTACACACCAGGTCCGGCAATCAGCTTCTTGACCTGCTTCTGACTCTTTCCACAGAAAGAGCACTTCAGCAAATCCGCACTTTCTTGCATACGCGCCATGAGGCTCCCGCCGCCGCCTTTCCGCTTCGTTGCCAATAATTGCTTCAGACCAGCCTACCGTGAGTGTGCGCAATTACCGGCTTCCACGCCAGGGCGAGGCGAATTTCACGCAATCTCGCTCGGCGCTTTACGACGGCCAGTGCGCAGCACGCCAGAGAGACCATGTCCCCTTTTAAGCGTTGTGCTTGCGGTACTCGAAGACCTGGTCGATGATGCCGTACTCGACGGCCTCTTCAGCGGTCAGGATCTTGTCACGGTCGGTGTCCTTGCGGATCTGCTCTGCAGTGCGACCGGAGTGGCGAGCCAGAGTCTCCTCCATCAGCTTGCGCATGCGCTCGATCTCGTTCGCCTGAATCTCCAGGTCGGAAACCTGGCCCTGGATACCCTGGGTGGCCGGCTGGTGAATGAGCACGCGCGCATTCGGCAGAGCTGCACGCTTACCCGGTGCACCCGCAGCGAGCAGGACGGCTGCCGCGGAAGCAGCCTGGCCCAGGCACACCGTCTGCACGTCGGGACGCACGTACTGCATCGTGTCGTAGATGGCCATCAGCGACGTGAAGGAGCCACCTGGGGAGTTGATGTACATCGTGATGTCACGATCCGGGTCCAGCCCCTCGAGCACCAGCAGCTGCGCCATGATGTCGTTAGCGGCAGTATCGTCGACCTGGGAGCCGAGGAAGATAATGCGCTCTTCGAAGAGCTTGTTGTATGGGTTGGATTCCTTAGCACCAAAGCTGGAGTGCTCCACGAAAGAAGGAAGCACGTAGCGCGACTGCGGCATCTGCATATTGTTCATCTCCATGTTGATTAAATCGCCTCTAATTATTCGCTACTGTCCGCTTTTAGCGTGCGGTGTCCTTGAGGGCGGTCACGACGTGGTCAACCAGGCCGTATTCCTTAGCCTCAGCTGCGGTAAACCAGCGGTCGCGGTCCGAGTCTTCCTCAATGCGCTCAACCGGCTGACCGGTGTGCTGCGCGATCAGACGAGCCATCTCCTTCTTGGTGGCAGCGAACTGCTCAGCCTGAATGGTGATGTCGGATGCGGTTCCGCCGATACCTGCAGATGGCTGGTGCATCATAATGCGGGCGTGCGGCAGCGCGTAACGCTTGCCCTTAGCACCTGCGGCGAGCAGGAACTGGCCCATGGAAGCTGCCAAGCCCATGCCGTAGGTAGCCACGTCGCACGGAACAAACTGCATGGTGTCGTAAATGGCCATGCCGGCGGTGACGGAGCCACCCGGGGAGTTGATGTACAGCGAGATATCCGCCTCTGGGTCCTCAGCTGCCAGGAGCAGCATCTGACCGCAGAGCTTGTTGGCAATCTCGTCGTCGACCTGCTCACCCAGCCAAATAATGCGCTCCTTGAGCAGCTTGTCGAAAACCGTGTTCGTCGACATCTGGGCGTTATCGCTCATCGGTGTACTCCTTTTTCGTACGTGTGCGAGTTTTGTCGTTCATTAGAGGGTAACGAAAAGGGCCGCCCCTTTGTTTCGGGAACGGCCCTTGTTCGCTATAAGCGTTGCGTCATGTCGAACGCGCCGCGCTAATTGCGGGGCTTACTCAGCGGAGGTGTCCTCAGCCTTGTCGGACTCAGCCTTCTCAGCCTCCGGCTCGACCTCACCGAAGTACTCGTTCAGGTCGATTTCGTTGCCCTCGGTGTCCTTGGCGGAAGCCTTCAGGATCGAGGTAGCCAGAGCCTTGCCGCGGCGAACGTCTGCGAACAGGTTGCCGAGCTGGCCGGACTGCTGAATCTGCTGGATGAACTGGTTCGGGTCCATGCCGTAAGACTGAGCAGTGAACAGGATGTGGTCGGTGAGTTCCTGCTGAGAAACATCCGGCTGGATCTCTTCAGCCAGTGCGTCCAGGAACAGCTGGGTGCGGACAGCTTCCTCAGCGGACTTCTTGGAGTCCTCGTCGAACTGCTCACGGGTGGTGCCCTGTGCCTCCAGCATGGAGTTCAGAACCTTCTCGTCGCCGCCGAACTGACCCAGCAGCTGCTGCAGCTGGCCCTCGACCTGCTCCTTGACAACACCCTCCGGCAGAGCGATGGTGGTCTGCTCCATAGCGGCAGCCAGAACCTTGTCGCGAACCTGCTGAGCCTGCTCACCCTTCTTGGTGTTCTCAACCTGGCGAGCCAAATCTTCCTTCAGCTCGTCGATGGTGTCGAACTCGGAAGCCATCTGAGCGAAGTCGTCGTCAGCTTCCGGCAGCTCGCGGACCTTGACGGACTGAACGGTAACGGTGACCTGAGCGTCCTCGCCCTCGTGCTCGCCAGCAACCAGCTTGGTGGTGAACTCCTTGGACTCGCCCTGGGACAGGCCGACAACAGCGTCATCCAGGCCGTCAATCAGGTCATCGGAGCCGACCTGGTAGGACAGGCCCTCGGTGGAGGCCTCTTCCAGCTCTTCGCCGTCGATGGTGGCGGACAGGTCGATGGAGACGAAGTCGTCCTTTTCGACTGCACGCTCGACGCCGGTCAGGGTGCCGAAACGAGCGAGCAGGTCCTGCAGCTCAGCCTCAACAGCTTCGTCGTCGGCGACCAGCGGATCAACCTCAACTGCGATGTCCTCGAACTTCGGCAGCTCAATCTCCGGACGGACGTCGACCTCAGCGGTGAACTCAACGAGCTCGCCGTCTTCCAGCTTGGTGATGTCGACCTCAGGCTGACCGATAACCTTCAGGTCCTCCTCGCGAACGACCTCGTCGTAGCGGGACGGAACCATGTCGTTGAGCACCTGCTCCAGGATTGGGCCGCGGCCGAAGCGGGCCTCAATCAACTTTGCCGGTGCCTTGCCCTTACGGAAGCCCGGAATCTGGACCTGCTGAGCCAGTGCCTTGTAGGCGTTGTCGAACTCTGGCTTCAGCTCGTCAAACGGGACCTCGACGGTAATCTTCACTCGGGTCTCATTGAGCTTCTCAACGGAAGACTTCACTGGTGCACTCTCCTGCAACTCGATGATTAATTCATAGACCACGGGAGTGCCCGTGATACTGGTCGGGGTAGCGGGATTTGAACCCACGGCCTTCCGCTCCCAAAGCGGACGCGCTGCCAAGCTGCGCCATACCCCGTATGCGTCATTCGAAACCTAGCAGAAACCCCTTTGGAGCATCTGCACCGGGGCCCTCATAGGCGCGAAATCGCGTTTCCACAACGGACCCGTATAGATTTACCTGACGATTAATGAAATCACAAAACCACGCGTTCAACCAGGCTAATGCTCTGTCTGAAAACGCTTTACGACGCCATCGAGAGCCAACCTGCCAACTACTACCGGTTTCATGAAAACCATGCATATCACAGGGCGTTTGCATCACCTCGGCACTGCTTTTGGCGGCCTCGTTTACTGCAAACACTCCATTCGTCGGCCGACTCCCCAAAGAAGCCGCCTAAAACGACTGCCCCTTTGTTGAGTCGTGTGACAGTGTAATCAACGGCTATACGCCTGTTTCATATACCCCATATTGCTTTAGTTTCATTTTCTGTTTTTCCCGGCCACAGCCACTTTTCTTTAAATCCTTCGAGAAAAACCTGGCATCGATTTTTGTATGTGCGCTTTAACGAGTTAATATGCCTTGTACCAAGACACGGTCTGGTTGAGGCGAGTGCGCATCTAAACCGGATTTCTGTCTATGGGGATGTCGTATAGTGGCTAATACCTCAGCCTTCCAAGCTGAAGACGCGGGTTCGATTCCCGTCATCCCCTCCACGTGAAAGCACCCTCCGGCCAGCGTCGGAGGGTGTTCTTCTTTTTGGGTTAAACGACAAAATGGGGTTAAGTAGCAAAAGGGGATGCGGACGTTTTTTTGGACAGTTTCAATCTCACGCTACATTGACTTTTCGGTATTCGGCAATGCTCAAACCATCGAGGCTGATCTTGATTCGGTGATTGTTGTAGAACTCAATGTATGTCGCGATTGCTTCTTTGAGCTCTTGAGGGTTCTGCCAGGTTCTGCCGTAGTACATTTCGTTTTTCATTCGGCCGAAGAACCCCTCGCATGCTGCATTGTCGGGGCTACAACCTTTCTTCGACATCGAGCGAAGTATTCCGAACTTCTCGGTCATACTTCGCCAGCTGCTGCCTCGATAATGTGCTCCGCGGTCTGAGTGAATCACCAAGGAGCCATCCATTGCCGGCTTTTCGGTTGCGATTGCTGCGTACAAAGTTTCTTCTGCTAACTCCATGGTGGGATGAACACTTGTTTTTGCTGCCACGACCTTCCCGTCAAAACAGTCAATGATGGCAGACAGGTACACGCGACCTTGGTTAGTAGCGAAAACACTGATGTCAGTCAGCCACAACCGATTTGGATGCTCAGCATGAAAATTACGGTTCACCAGGTTAGGTGGTGCGGGAGAAATTTCCCCTTGATAGCTGGAGTAACGCCACTTTCGTTTCGGGAACCAGGGACGAATTCCCTCTTCGTGCATGAGACGGCGGACGACCTTCTCACTGATAACGATCCCGCGATGGCGCAGTTCCCACCAAAGTCGGCGATAGCCGTAGGTGTTATTCGACTCAGAACTAATCTCATGAAGCAATTCGCGGATATGCGCGTGCTTATCCGGAGCAAATCGCTGTTGGAGTTGGTAGTAGAAGCTTGATGCCGCAAGATCAATAGCAGCAAGCAGCATAGATAACGGAAACTCGCCGCGTAACGCGTCAACCACTTCAGCCTTGTGCTTATTGCTGAGCTGCCCCGGGATGACGCTGACGTCTTTTTTTACAAGTTCCAGCTCCTTTTCCAAAACAGCCTTGTCAACGAGCAGTTGAGCCATTTGCTTTTTCAGTTCTGCAGGATCATCGGCTAATGATTTCTCGAATGCTGCTCGGGTGGGCATGCGAGTGTGCTCTTTGCGTTCTCTTTTCGACATCAAACCCCATTTTCCCTCTTCACGGTGGCGTTGTGCCCAAGAATAGACACTCATCTTTGAGCGCAGCTCGCATTCCACAGCGGTGTCAGCTGGCCTCCAACCAGCGTTGAAGAGCTCAACAGCACGAAGCTT